>JAYVZM010000410.1:0-8141 GCA_043783345.1 Verrucomicrobiota bacterium | reverse complement strand
AGATATTCGGGAAACCAATGCGACGAAGATCTGAATGTCACGTGACGATGCCAAAGAAATGCATTGGCGACGCTCAAAAAATGCGCGAGCAGCTGTATCCACAAGTAATGCATCTTGCGGCCCAGGGTCAAAAATAACACTGCGAAGCACACATATCCGAATACGGTGTTCCACACGCCCACGGCCAGGAACCGCAGCCGTTGACTGCTGCCCCAGATGTTCACGGCGCGCAGCAGCATGCCGTTCATGTGGGCGGGCCGGCATCCCGGCCGGGATCGGGCGGATCAAAGTTCACCCTCTCCCGCTCCACCACCAATGGCCGGCCTTTCACCTGCGTATGAATCGAGGCGACGTACTCCCCGATCAGCCCGATGAAAAAAATTTGCACCGAGCCGAAAAAGAACATGCCGATGAGCAGCGGGGCCGTGCCCAGCTGAAACCGGTCCCAGAGCACCAACTTCAAAATCAAGTAGGTGAGAGAAATGAGAAAGCTGATCAGGGACAGCGCGAAACCGGCCATGGTGGCCAGCCGGATCGGAATCTTGGAATGATTGACGATTCCCAACATTGCGAGGTCGTAGAGCGTGTAAAAATTATTCTTCGTGATTCCACGCTTGCGTCCGGGCTGATCGTAGGGAACGCGGGCGATCTCAAAACCCATTTCGGCAATCAGTCCCCTGAAATACGGATAGGGGTCATCCATGCCCCTCAGAATGTCGATGACCGAGCGGTCGTAAATGCCGAATCCGGTAAAATGCTCGAGCAGCGGTACGTCCGCCATTTTTCTCGCGACGCGGTAGTACATCGACCGCACCAGCCACATTGCCCTCGACTCGCGGCTGACGCTTTTTACGCCCGCCACCACGCGAAAGCCTTTTTCCCAATTCCGGATCATTTCCGGCAACAGCTCCGGAGGATCCTGCAGATCGGACGCCATGCAAACGACGGCGTCCCCCGTCGCCTGCAGGACAGCGTAGTACGGAGAGCGTATGTGGCCGAAGTTACGCGCATTGACTATCAAGCGCACCGCGGGGTCGATGCTGATGAGATTCTTGATGCGCTCGACGGTATCGTCGGTTGATGCGTTGTCGATGAAGATGTGTTCGAATCTATATTGCGGCAGCCCATCCCTTACGCTCTTGAGCCTCGCGTGCAGCTCAGCCACGTTCTCAGCCTCGTTGTAGCAGGGGGTGACGATGCTGAGGGTTTTCATGGCCGGGAAAAGAGGTTGCCGGGAGCGGGATTCACCTGACCGGGCTCACGCCTGAATCTGCGTGGATTTGGGGTGCAGGGGAACCTTCAGGTTATCAGCGAGCGTGGCCCGCGGCAGGAAGGGGGAAAGGTCCTCTAGGGGCGGGGAAATCAGCGTGCCATCGGCCTGCACCGCCACGCCCAGTTTCGGGTGGAAGAATTGTTCCGGGTGCATGAACACCTCGCAGATGGCCGGACCGGCGCAGGCCTGCAGCCGCGGCAGCTCGCGGTCGAAATCCGCCCACGTGCGAATCTGGAACGCCGGCAGCCCGAAGGCCTGCGCCAGCTTGGTGAAATCCGGGCAGGAAACGCCGGAGGACTTGTCGGTGCCGGCGTAGCGGCCCTGCAACACGGCCTTCTGCGTGTGCTTGATCATGAGATAACCGTCATTGTTGAAGACGACGATCTTGATCGGGAGCCGGTGATGCACGACCGTCTGCAGTTCCTGGAGATTCATCATCATGCCGCCGTCGCAATTCAGGCAGAGGACCTCCCCCCGGTTCCGGGCGAAGGAGGCGCCGATGGCACCGGGCAGCCCGAAGCCCATCTCGCCCAAACCCTGGGAAGTGATCAGGCGCTGGGGTGGCTTGATCGCCAGCGCTTGGTGGCCGCTGAGCAGGGCGGTGCCCATGTCGGTCACGATCACCTGGTCGGCCTTGAGATGCGCCGCCAGCCGGTCCATGAACCGGTAGGAATTGATAAAGCCGCCCTTGTCCTCGTGCTCGGGCCCGATCCACGGGAAACGGGTCCACACCTGACGGCACCACGCCAGCCACTCGCCGGCGGTCGGCCTGGCCGCGGCCCCGAGCTGCCGGCGCATTTCGCGGATGAAGTTCCCGGCATCCGCCAGCACGGGATGGTTGAAACGCTGCGGATATTTTTTCAGCTCGGTCGGGTCGATGTCGACCACCGTGATATCACCGGCGCCCCGGGCCAGTTCGGTGATGTCGTAGCCGACTTGGGGAATGGCCAGCCGCGTGCCGATGGTCACCAGGCAATCGCAGCTTTGCAGGATGAAATTGGCCGCGCGCTGGCCATAGACCCCGGCGCTGCCCATGACCAGCGGGTGCCCCGCCGGCAGCAGGTCGATGGCGGACCAGGACAGCAGGACCGGCACGCCGAGCGCCTCGACGAGCGCCGCCACTTGGTCCGCCGCTCCGGCATGGCGGATGCCGACGCCCAGCCAGAGCAGCGGACGCCCGGCGGTGCGCAGGCGCGCCAGGGTCGCCGCGACCTCCGCGGTCAACCCGGCGCCCTCGAGCGGCGTGGCGGCCCCGGCGCCGGCCGGCGCGGGCGTGTAGTGGCGCAGCGCGGTTTCCTCCACCATCGAGGATTGCACGCTCAGGGGAAAATCCACCCAGCAGGGCCCCGGCCGGCCGGTGGTGGCGATGTGCCAGGCTTTTTCCAGTTCAAACAGCACATCCTCGGGCGCCATCACCCGGGTGGCATATTTGGTCATTTTGCTCACCGCAAAGGGGCTGTCGTAACCCTGGATGCCATACATGCGCCGGTCGTGGTCGGGCGTGATGTAGCGGACGTTTTCCTGGCCGGAAAGCACCAGGCAGGGGATGGAATCCGCCCAGGCCGAGAGCACGCCGGTGATCGCGTTGCTCGAGCCCGCCCCGGCGGTGACCAGGGCGAAGGTCGGGATCCCCGTGATCTTCCAGTAGGTCTGGACCGCCATCGTGCTCGCCTGCTCGTGGTGATTGCAGACGAGCTCGATCTTCGAGTGGTGGAAAATCGAATCGAAGATGTGGGCATTGGCCGAGCCGATGATGCCAAAAGCGTGGGTGACGCCCTTTCCTTCGAAAAACCGGGCGATCAGATCGCTGACTTTGTGTTTCATCTTGGACGGTGAATGATCCGGCGCCGGGCCTCAGCCCTGCATGAACCGGTGCCACGCGATGGTTTTCTGGAGGGCCGCTTCCAGGGAAACGGTCTGGCTGACGCCCAGGTCCCGCTGGATCTTGCCCGTGTCGGGCACGAGCCGGTTCCGGTCGTGCCCGGCCTGCCCCACCCGCGTGCGGATCTCGGGCACCGGGGAAAAAAAACGGGTGATGGTCCGGGCCAGGGTCAGGAGGTCGACCGGCTCCGCGCTGCCGACATTGTAGGTTTCCCCCGTGCGGCCCCGGGCCAGGGCCGCGAGCACCCAAAAGGCATAGTCGCTGGCATACATGAGCGTGCGCACCGTCACGCCGTCGCCCATGATGCGGATGGGACCGCCGTTGAAACTGTCGCGGATGAAATCCGTCACTGCCCACGGCAGCTGCAGCGATTGATACGGCCCGACGAACGCAAAGGGCCGGAGCGTGACCACCGGCAGCTTGGCCTCGCTGATCGCGCATTGCGCCATCACCTCGGCAAAGCGCTTCGACTCGGCGTAGACCGCGCCGACCTCGTTGCTGCGGAGGGGTCCGGCGAACTTCTCGTCAATCTGCGGCAATTCCCAGGGTTGCGCGCCGTAGACCAGGCCGGAGCTGAGCAGGACGAATTTCTGCACGTCCTCCAGCAGGTTGGCGGCGCGCAAAATACGCAGGGTGCCCTGGCTGTTGACCTCGGCCACCGCGCCGGGCTGGGAGGCGAACAGGCGCCGGTCGGTCAGGGCGGCGGCGTGGATGATGTAGCGGACATCACGGGGCAGTTCGGTGAGGTGACGGATGTCGCCCTCCTGCCAGTGAATCCAGGAGGCCGCCCCCAGGTGCGGCCAGCGCCCGCCGAAATTCCGGGCATTGCGGCTGAACACCGTGACCTTCACGCCGAAATCGTGGGCCTCGTTCAACACCTTGATCAATTCGAGGAGCCACGTGCCCAGGATTCCCGTGCCGCCCGAGATGAAGACATGCTGGCCCCGGAGGGCCGCGAGGCTGTCCGCCCGGCCGGCCAGGACGGCCTCCGCGTCGGAGTGAACGAGGGCGAGGGCGCGATTCATGGTTGGGGTTCCGGGGGGGAGCGGCGGGCCAGTTCGGTGGCAACTTCCAGGATCAGGTCCTCCTGGCCGCCGACCACCTTGCGACGGCCCAGTTCGAAAAAGACGTCGCGGGGATCGACCCCGAGCTGGGCCGCCGCCCGCTGCACGGGCTTGGCAAAGCCGGAGAAGACGCCGGCCAGGCCGCTCACGATGGTAATGCCGGTGGAGGTCGGCAGGGAACCGGCGAAAAGTTTTCCCGCCAACTCGGCCGCATCGAGGGCCCGGTAAAGATCGATCGAGGTCGCATAACCCCGCTTCTGCAGGACGGCCGCCAGCAGTTCCAACGGGGCGTTGCCGGCCCCGGCCCCGAAGCCCTTGGATGTGCCGTCAATGATGCGGGCCCCCGCCTCCAGGGCCGCGAGGGAGTTGGCGATGCTGAGCCCGAGGTTGTCGTGGGCATGGAAGCCCACCGGCACTTCCAACGCCGCCGCCAGGAGGCCGATCTTGGCCGTCACGTCCGCGGGGAAATACGCGCCGGCCGAATCCATCAGCACGATGCCCTGCGCCCCGTAGGACTGCATCTTCTTCGCTTCCTGCAACAGCACCTCCGGGGGGACCATGTGGCTCATCATCAGGACGCCCCAGACGTGGCGCCCGGCGGAACGCACATGGCTGATGTGCCGCTGCGTGATGTCCGCCTCGGTGCAATGGCTGCCCACGCGAAACAGATCGACCCCGGCCTCGAGGGCGCCGGCGATTTCGCGCTGGATCGTGGCGAATCCGGGCATGAGATGGACGCTGAGGCGCGTGCGGTGGAGTTCGGCTCGCGCCACGCGCAGCATCTCGCCTTCCGGGACCAGGCTTTCCCCGATCTGCAGCGACGAGGCCCCCAGCCCGTTGCCATGCCCCACCTCGAGAAAATCGTAGCCGGCGGCCTCCGCCGCCCGGGCGTAGGCCCGGATCTGCTCCACCGAGATTTGGTGGCTGCACGCATGCGAGCCGTCGCGCAGCGTCGCATCGCTCACCGTGATCACTGGTTGGTTGTCGGGCATGGGCGGGGGAAATCAGCGCGGGCGGCGGCGGGCCACCGCTTCGGCAAAAGCTATAGCGGCACAGTTGATGATATCAAGGTTGCCGGCGTAGCGGGGCAGATAGTCCCCCAGCCCGTCCACCCGCACCATCGCCACCAGCCGGCCTCCCTCGACCATCGGCTCCACGATGAGCTGGTAGCCGGGAACGTATTGCCGGATCACCTCGACCATGGCGGCGACGGCCGCCTTGGTGCGGGGCAGGTCCGGCGCGGCCACCTTCGCCATGATGGTCGTCTGCATGTGGACACAGGGCTGCGCCGGATTCAGGTTGAGGATGGCCTTCGTGCGCGCGCAGCCGGTGAAGAGGTGCAGGCCGTGCTCGGTGGTCTGCAGGTATTCGTCCAGGTTGATCCTGGTCGCCGGTCCGGCGCTGCGGGAGGCGATGCTTGAGACCGCCTCGATGTAGGTGATGCCCGGATTGGCCGCGGCAATGACCTGCGCCAGCGGGATCGAGGCCTGGCCGCCGCAGGTAACCATGTTCACGTTGGGCTCGTCCAGGCACTCGGCGAGGTTCACGGCCGGCACGCACAGCCGGCCGACCTTGGCCGGGGTCAGGTCCACGGCAATGAGCCCCGCCTGCCGCAACAGCGGCGCGTGCTTGACGTGGTCCTCGGCGCTCGTGGCATCGAAGACCAGTGACAGTTCGTCCTTGAGATCGAGGATGCTCTGCAGGCCGCGGGCCGAGACCGGCACGTTCAGCATGCTGCCCTTCGTCATGCCGGGCGAGGACAGGTTGCGGCCCGCAAACAGCCGGCAGTGCAGCCATTCGGAACGCAGGACCTTGAGCAGCAGGTCGGTGCCAATGTTGCCCGTGCCCAAAATCGCGACGTTTAGTTTGGTGCTCATGGACGGCGCCGGAAGGGCATCAGCCGCCGGCTGCATACCAGGCGGCCGTCTTCCGCATGGCCTCCGCCAGCGGGACCCGCACCTCCAGCCCGAGTTCGATCCGGGCGCGGGCCACCGCGGGCACATAACGGGAGATCGTTCCGCCGGATCCGGCTGCTTGCATGATTTTCACGGGGGAACGGTGAGCAAAGACTTCTTTCGCCATCCCGGCAAGCTCCGCGATACTCACCGCCTCGGGCGAACCGACGTTGTAGGGCCGCGCCGCCACGCCGCGAAACAAAATCGTCCACAACCAGACGGCGAGATCGGAGGCATAGAGATAGCTGCGGATCGGCGTGCCATCGCCGCTCACGACGATGGGTGCGCCGCGGAGGCCGTCGCGCATGAAATTCCCGATCGCATAGTTCCCGTCCATCTGCAGGTGCGGGCCGACGAAGGTGTAGCAGCGGGCGATCTTGACGGCGAAGCCGTGCCGGCCCGCCTGCGCCGTGCATAGGTGCTCGGTAACCCGCTTGCCCTCGCCCCAGACCGAGCCAGGCACCCGCGGGTCGGGCACTCCCGGATAATCCTCGGATACCTGTGCGAGATCCGCCGGTTGCTGGCCGTAAACCGCCCCGGAACTGATGAGCAGGAAATCCTTCACCCCGGCGGCGACGGCAAAATCCAGCAGGTGGCGCGTGCCGGCGGTGATGGCGTCGATCAATCCGTCCGGCGCCCTGCCCTTCGTCCAGACCCCGGTGTCGGCCGCGGCGTGGATGAGACCGTCGAACCGGCCGGCCGGAAAGGCGAAGGTGCGCAGATCACCCTGCACATAGGCGAGGTCAGGGCGGCCGGCGAGGTGCGGGGCACTCCGGACGAACGCCGCGGGATCGCGGGTCAGCACCACGGCGCGCATGCCCAGGGCCAGCGCGTCATTGGCCCGCACGAAACTTTCCAGCAGCCACCGGCCGAAGAAACCCGTGCCGCCGGTGACAAAAAACGACTGGCCGCGAGCACCCAACCAAAGTTCGCGGGTGTGCGCGAGGATATGCTCCAGGTCCTCGACCGGCAGCGGCTTCACCGGGGCGGTCATCGGGGAAAGTTCATCGCGAGCGCACGAAAGCCCGGATCATCTCCAGTTCATAATCCAGCATCGCCGGCGTCAGGCCCGGAAACGTGCCGAGGAAAAGCGCCCGGTGCATGATCTCGTCCGCCCCGGGAAAGTCGCCCACGACCCGGAATGCCTGCGGCCGGTCTCGCCTGAGCTGCACGAAGGCCGGCTGGCGAAGAAGGTTGCCGCCGAAAAACATGCGGTTGCCGATCTTTTTTCCGTCGAGGTGCTGGGCGAGCTGCGTGTGGGTGAAGGGGGCGGAGGTTTTCACCCGCAGCATGAAGCCAAACCACGAGCAATCGGTGCGGCAACCGGTGCCGTCCCACGCGAATTCGGAGGACGGAGGATGAGGGACTGACGACGGAGCCTGCCACGCCGTGGCATGCGTCGGCAGCGAAAAATCGAACACCTCGCCGAGATCGGCCAGCCCGGCGCGCAGGGTCTCCCAGTTTTTTTTGCGAGCCTCGATGAAGGCCGGTAGCTTTTTCAACTGCTGCCGGCCGATGGCGGCCTGCGGGTCCAGCGGCTTCAGGTTGTAGCCGAGGTGGCTGTAGATGTATTTGTGATCATAACCCAGGGGCAGCTCGCCCAGCTGCCACTGGAAGCGTTTCCCGCACGTGTCGTCCTTGCCGGAGGCGCACCAGCAGTCCCGCCCCCAGTCGCGGAAACTCTCGGCGTAGGTCTTCAGCGGCGGACGGTGGACGATGTTGACGGCCCCGCCCTCCCCCATCGTGAGATGATGCGGCGGATAAAAAGACTGGGTGGAGAGATCGCCCCACGTGCCGGTGTAGCGCGTGATATGCGTGCCGTCCGCCGGGATGCCGGGGGAGTTTTCCTTGAACCCCAGGGCATGGGCGCGGGCCAGCGGCAGCGAGTAGGTGCAGCCGAGCGCGTCACAATTGTCCTCGATGAGCCACAGCTCGTGCCGCCGGCAGAATTCCAACACGGTCCCGAG
>JAYVZM010000409.1:0-3172 GCA_043783345.1 Verrucomicrobiota bacterium | reverse complement strand
AGGCCATCCACGAAGCGCTGGCCTGCGCCAGCACCGACGAAACACGCCTCATCCTCAGCGGGGCCTACGTCGATGTCAGCGATCCCAAATGCCAGCACGTCGTCGGCACCGACGGCCGGCACCTGTTCAGCAGCAATTCGTTCACCCTGCCGCTCGCCAAATCCCTGCTCATCCCGGGCCACAAATTTCTCGGGTGGAAGGAATTCAACGCGGACGGCGAATGGCAGCTCCGGATCGGCGTCCCGAAAAACAAGGATGACTCGGTGCCATTCCAGATCAGCAGCCGGCGCTGGCGGTTCATCACCCGCCAGATTGAGGGGAATTATCCCAACTGGCGCCAGGTCGTGCCCGGCCAGGGCAGTTTCGCCACCTCCATGGAGTTCGACCCTGCATCCGTGGAAGGCGTCATCCAGACCATCGGGCGCATGCCGTGCGATGACACCGTGAACATGGCCATCGGACTGGAGGTGCAGGACCGCAAATTCGCGCTACTCGGCCGATCACCCGGAGCGCAGGAACATACCCGCATCGAAATCGCGGAGGTTAAGACCACCGGACGTGACATCCGGATCTTCCTCAACCGGCATCTGCTGGCCAAGGCGCTGGAATTCGGCCTGACCAAGGTTGAGACCATCGATGCCATGTCGCCTCTGCGGTTCACCGCCGGGGGTCGCCAGATGATCGTCATGCCGACACGGCCCAACCTCACGCCGGCCCCGGTCCCGGCAGCGGCTCCACAGCCCACCACACCAACACCTCCGGCAGCGGCGGCTCAAAACGAGACGCCGAAACCGGAACAACCCGAAGAAAGGACCAACACCACCATGCCTGCAAAAACCAATGGCAGCACCGCGGCCACGCCGCCCACCACCACCACCAGCACCACAGCCACGGATAAGTCCGCGCTCGATACCGCCCTCGCCCAAATCGAGGTCGTCCGCGGCGATTTCCGCAACGGCCTCGCTGGCCTGAACAAACTCGCCGAGGCGCTCAAACAAGCGCAGCGCGAGAGCAAGGCCAGCGACAAGGAAATTGCGTCCGTGCGGCAGACCCTCCGGCAGATCCAAGCCGTCCGCATCTAGCCCGAAGGTAGATCAGCGAAGGCCGCACACGAACGCCGGGTCGGATGAGCTTCACCGCTTGTCCGGCCCGGCTTCGTTAACGGGGGGCGTGCCGCCCATTCTTCATCAACCCCGCGCCGGGGATTCCTCCAGCGCATCAACCGAAAGAAAGGAGGCCACATCATGGCCGATTATTTCACCAACTTCAGTCTCATGGTGCCGCTGCCCAGCGCCGAAGCGCAGCAATACGCCGCCGATCTCGCGCAGCAGGCGTTCTACATCCACATGGGCGACGAGGCCATGCCCGACGACTTCCCGGAATCATTGAAGGACCTGGTGGATGACTGGCGCTTCGAGACCGCGGGCAATCATCCCTCTGACGGCCCAGGGCTGTGGCTGCATTCCAGCGATGGCGGCATCGATGCCGTCTGCGGCTTCATTCAGCACCTGCTGCAAAAATTCGATCCCAAGGGCCACGTCGCCCTGGAATGGAGCAACGACTGCTCCAAACCGCGCACCGATGCGTTCGGAGGAGGCGCCGCGCTCATCACGGCCCGGAAGATCAAAACCATCAACACGGGGGAATGGCTGCACCGGCAGACTGCCAAACTCCCCAAATCAACCCCGCCGCCAGCCCTCCGCTGACGGCTCAACAAAAGAAAGGAATCCATACCATGAATAACCTGCTCGACGTCCTCACCCGCGAGGGCGTGCTCATCAACGTCAGCGTGCGCTACTGGCGCGGCTGCAAAAAACTCCGGCCCGAAGATCTCGGGCTGACGGCCAATGCCGTCTCCGACCGACTGATCAGCCTCGGCCACAAGCGGCTCCTACCCAAGGAAGCCACGGCCGACCTCGCGCTCATCGAAGGCCGCGCCCATGCGCTCATCGATTTGAACACATTCCCGTTCCTCAACGGGCTCGGCCATTTCCTGCCCAATGCGCGGCTGGCCGAGATCACCGAAAAGCTCACGGCCCTCGAAACCGAATTCTGGCGGGCCAAGGAGAACTTCGTCGCGCACTACGCCCGGCACCGGGCGAGCGCCATGGAGGAATGGCAAACGGCTGCGGCCAAACTCGTGGCCGACCCGTCCCAGTTGGTCGCCACCATCGCCAATGCCTTCCCGCTCGCGCTGGAAAAGCATTTCGGCTTCGACACGACCCTGTTCCAGATCGCCGTGCCCGAACAGCTCACGGCCGACCTCATCACGCTGGCCGAACAGCAGCAGATCGTGGTGGCCCGGCAGCACGCCGCCCAAGAGGCGGGCACCAAGATCCGTGGCGATGTGGAAAACTTCGTCGCGGAATGTGTGGCCTCCCTGCGCGAGCAGACCGCCACCCTGTGCGAGGAAATGCTCCAGAGCATCAGCGACGGGAAGACCGACGGGGTTCATCAGAAAACGCTCAACCGGCTGACGCGGTTCATCGACCAGTTCAAGCAGATGAACTTCGCCAACGATGTCGAAATGGCGGCGCAGTTGGAAAAAGTCCGGGGCGAACTGCTCACCCGCAGCGCGGTGGAATACCGCGACAGCGCCCACGCCCAGCGCAAGCTCCGCAGCGGCCTGACTGCTCTGGCCGGCAAGGCCCGCGAACTGGCCCAGGCCGATGCCACGGAACTGGTGCAGCAATTCGGTCAACTCGGTCGGCGCCGTTTCCATCTGGCGGCATGAGTGGCGCGGCCATCGCCAAATGCTGGACGTTCGCCTCCTCCTCTGGGGGCGGACGTTACCAGACGCTCCTCTACGCGGACGGCACCACGAGCTGCGAATGCCTCGGCTGGTGCCGCCGTGTGGCCGCGGACGGCTCCCGCAGTTGCAAGCACACCCGCTCCGTCCTGATGGGCAACGCCGACCGCGAATGCCTGAGCCTGCACGACTACGGCGTTTCGGCAGCAGCAGCCGTCACCACCGCCAAGCCGGTCCGCCCGGCCATCACTCCGTTCGGCCAACTCGGCCGGCGGAAAATCCAAACCACATAACCAACGAAAGGAGATACCACCAATGAGTCACTTCACGACCATCCAGACGCAGGTCCGCGACATCGATGCCCTGCGCTCCGCGCTCGACGAACTCGGGGTCACCCTGCACGAAAAAACCACGGCCCGCGGC
>JAYVZM010000408.1:0-8184 GCA_043783345.1 Verrucomicrobiota bacterium | reverse complement strand
TGATGGCTGCGCAGGCGCAGGTCACCTTCAACGACTGTGCCGCCAAGCTGATGTTGATTCTGCTGGCGCAACAGCTCGCGCGCACCGAAGGCTGGGATGCCAAGGTGATCGCCTCGCTGATCGGGGCCCTGCTCGCGCTGCCCTACATCCTGTTCGGGCCGTTGTGCGGCTGGCTGTCCGACCGGTTTTCCAAGCGCAACGTGCTGAATGCCGCCCTTATCCTGCAAATCGCCGTCATGGGACTGCTCCTCACCGCCTTGGGGCTGAAGTCGTTCGGCAGTGCCATGGCGTGTTTTTTCCTGCTCTCGACCCAGGCCGCCATCCTCGCGCCTGCGAAGCGCGGGATCATCCTGGAGTATGTCGGCCCGGAGAAGCTGTCGCGCTTCGTGGGCTACATGGAGATGTTCAACATCACGGCCATCCTGGTGGGATCTTTTGGCGGCGGTCTGATGTTCTCCCACTGGCTGGGGCAGGACGGGGACCCGTGGGCGGCGGCGGCGAAGACCGCCGGCTTGCTCGCGGGGCTGGCCGTGGCGGCCTGGGCTTTTTTTCAAGTGGCGGAGAAGACGCCGGCGCAGTCCCGGGAGCCATTCCACTGGAACCTGTGGGTGCGGCATTTTCGCGACGTCGCCGAGGTGTGGCGCGACCGGCCGCTTTGGCGGGCGACGATGGGCATCTGCTTTTTCTACGGGGTGGGCAGCTATGTGTCCCTGCTGATCCCCCAGGTGGCGGCGGTACTCGAGAACAGCGGGGTTCGCACCGGGGCCGTCGCGGGGATGATGCTGCTGATGGTCGGCGTGGGCACGATGGCGGGCAATCTGTTCGCCGGGTTGTTTTCCCGGCGCGGCGTCGAGCTGGGCCTGGCGCCGATCGGCGGAGGCCTGCTCGCGCTGGCCCTGTTTGCCCTCGGGTTTTGCCGCCCCGGCACGGGACTTTTCACCGGTCTGTTGATTTTCTCCGGATTCTCCACCGGCCTGTTCCTCGTGCCGCTCTATGCGTTTATTCAGGAGCGGGCCGGCGATCACCGGCGGGGCCGGATCCTGGCTGGAGTGAGCCTGCTCGACAGCGCGGTCGGACTGAGCGCCAGCCTCGCTTACGGGGCGGTGGCCGGGGACGGTTCGCTCGACTGGGCGCCGCACGTGCAGTTTTTCCTGCTGACGGCCGTCACCCTGGCCATGCTGGCTTACGGCCTCTATCATCTGCCCCATCAGACGGCGTGCACGGTCATGCGGTTGATCGGGCCGGTTTTCTACCGGGTCCGGGTCATCGGGCAGAAAAACATTCCGTCGGGCGGGGCGCTCGTCATTTGCAACCACCTCTCCTATGTCGACGCCGTGGTGCTGCAGATCGCGTCGACCCGGCCGCTGCGCTTCATCATTTTCGGGGGCGCGGTGAAGAGTCCGGCCCTCCGCTTTGTTTTCCGGGCGGCCGGAGTCATTCCGGTCGCGCCCAACAAGGCCAGGAAGGGCATCCGGCTGGCCTGGGACGCCCTCAAGGCGGGCGAACTGGTCTGTGTCTTTCCCGAAGGCGCCATCTCGCGCACCGGGCAGCTTATGGAATTGAAGCGCGGCTTCGGGCTGATCTCCGACCTCGCCAAGGTGCCGGTGGTGCCGGCGGTCATCGACGGCCTGTGGGGCTCCATCTATTCCTTCGCCGGCAACCGGTATCTTTGGAAGTCGCCCCGGCTCATGCCCACCCCGGTGTGCGTCGCTTTTGGCCAGCCCATCCCCCACGAAAAAGTGGACCGCGTCACCGCCCGCCGGGCGTTGCTCGATCTGGGCGAGATCGCGTTCCATGAACGACCGGTGTTGCGCCGGCACCTGGCCCGCGAGGTGGTGCGGGCGCTGGCCAAACGCCCGCGCCATGTGGAGATCGTGGACCGCACCGCCGAGCGGCGGACGCTGACCGCCGCGCAACTGCTCGCGGTGGCTGCCGCCCTGTCGCGCCGGATCCGGCGGAACATTCCCGGGCAGCGCGTGGGCGTCGTGCTCCCGCCCGGGGCGGGCGCGCACATCGTGAACCTCGCGATCGCGTGTGCCGGCAAGACGCCCGTCAACCTGAATTTCACCGTCGGTCGCGCCGCCGTCGAGTCCAGCCTGCGCCTGGGCGAGATCGACACCGTCATCACCGCCGCGGCGATGCGGTCCAAGATCCCGCATTTTCCCTTTCCGCCGCGCACCCTCGATTTGAAGGAGGAAATCGAGGCCATGGGCGGCAAGCGCGCGATCCTCCCCTGGCTGCTCGCTGCCTGGCTGCTGCCCAACCAGTGGGTGGCCGACCTCCTCGAGTTGCCCCGCGAGGGCGATCGCGAGGAGGCGGGCCTGCTCTTCACCAGCGGCAGTTCCGGCGAGCCCAAGGGCGTGGTGCTCTCCCACCGCAACGTCCTGGCCAACTGCGCGCAGATTTCCTCGCTCTCGATCCTGCCCGACAGCGCCATCATGCTCGGCTGCCTGCCGGTCTTCCACTCCTTCGGCTACACCGTGACCCTGTGGTATCCGATGCTTCGCGGCTGCCAGGTCGTGACCGTGCCGAGCCCGCTCGACACCCGCAAAATCATCGAGGCCATCCAGCAGGAAAAGGCGACCGTGATGATCGGGGCCCCGACCTTCATCCGGCCGTTCCTGAAGAAGGCCACGAAGGAGGAGCTCGCCTCGCTCAAGCTGGTGGTCACCGGGGCGGAAAAGCTGCCCATGGACCTTTACGAGGGTTTCCTCGAGAAATTCGGCATCGAGGTCTTGCAAGGCTACGGACTGACCGAGACCACGCCCGCCTCCAACATCAACCAGCATCATCCGGCCATCACCACCTCGACCGCGCAACCGCAACTGGGCAAGAAGACCGGCGCGGTGGGCCGCCTCATGCCCGGCATGTCGGCGCGCATCACGGACCCGGAGACGCACGAGGAACTGCCGATGCACGCCACCGGCATGGTCTGGCTGCGCGGCGCCAACGTCTTTGACGGCTACCTGAAGGATCCGGAAAAGACCGCGACCGCGCTGAAGGACGGCTGGTTCATGACCGGTGACCTCGGCTGGTTTGACGACGACGGCTTCCTGTTCATCGAGGGCCGGCTCTCGCGCTTCTCCAAGATCGGCGCCGAGATGGTGCCGCATGGCACGGTGGAGCAGAAGATCGTCGAGGTCTTCGACTGGGACCAGACCGAGGCTCCGACGCTGGCCATCACGGGCATTCCCGATGCCGTCAAGGGCGAGGCCATCGTGCTGCTGACGACCATCGAGGTTGCGACCGAGCAGTTGCGCGCCAAGCTGCTCGATGCCGGCCTGCCCAATCTCTGGATTCCCCGCCTGGTCCGCCTCGTGGCGAAGATCCCGATGCTCGGCACCGGCAAGATCGACCTGAAGGGCTGTCGGGAACTCGCCATCGAGCTGACGCGGGACACCGCGGACGCCTAGGGTCGGTCTTCAAATTTGATTTCGTGGGCCGGCGAGCTTGCGCGCGCTTCAGCCGCGCCCGCCAGCGGGCTGCCTACTGCGGCTGGAACGGATAAACGAGATTTTGCAGACAATCCAAAATAACTCACGCCACGGTCGCAACGGAGGGAGCCGCGGTGGCGACCGGCAGTTCCAGGATGAAGTTGGCGCCGAGTCCCGGGCCGTCGCTGTGGGCGGTGAGGGTGCCCTTCATATCCTTGGCGGCGAGGACGCTGGAGTGCAGGCCGAAGCCGTGGCCGGTGGGCTTGGTGGTGAAGCCGTGGGAAAAAATGCGGGTGATATTTTCGGCGGAGATGCCGATGCCGTTGTCCTGCACGGCGAGGCGGACGCGGCCGGGCTCGCCGGGCGTGATTCGGACGGTGATCAACTTGTCCTTCGCCTCTCCCGCATCGGCGGCATACTTGGCGTTGCGAATGAGGTTGATGAGGATCTGCAGCACCTTGCCGCGCTCGCCGAGAAAGGGAGGCACGGGCTGGAATTCGCGCACCACCTTGACGTCATGGCGGAGCAGGGCGGCGGAGTTCATGCGCAGGGCGTCTTCCATGAGGCTGTCCGCCGGCAGCGGCTCGACGATGCCGACCATCGTGGCGTAAGACTGCTGCATGGCCACGATCTCCTTGATGTGTTCGACATTCTGCTGGAGAGACTCGATTTCAAAAAGCAGGCGGGCGCGCTCCTCGGTTGTATGCTTGGCGAGCGATTTGATGTATCCGGGCACCAGCCGGCCCTTGGGGTCCGCGGTAAGATAGTGGCCGAGATCCGCGGCGTGCTCGTGCAGCAATTCGCCGATGCGGCCCAGGCCGTCGGTCTTCGCCTGGCGCAGGCCGGTCGCGATGATATTGGCGGAAATATTGAGGCTGTTGAGGACATTGCCGACGTTGTGCAGCACGCCGGTGGCGACCTCGGCCATGCCGGCCAGACGCGAAATCCCGAGCAGTTCCCGTTGGGATTTTTCCAGGGCCAATTCCGTGCACTTCGACTCGGTGACGTCCTTGCTGATGCCGAAGGTGCCGATGATTTCGCCGTGTTCGCCGCGCAAGGGCAGCTTGCAGGTATGCGCCCAGGTGACCCGGCCATCGGGCCAGACTTCCTTCTCGATCTTGCCGATGATCGGCGCGCCGGTGCGGATGATGCTTTGCTCGTCTTCGAATGCCGGCCGGGCATGGGACTCGTCGAAGAAATCGAAGTCGGTCTTGCCGATGACCTCCGTTACGCTGGCGCAGCCGAAAAGCCGGACCATCGAGGCGCTCAAGGCAATGAAATGGGATTCACGATCCTTGAAATAGACGTGGTCGGGGACGTTTTCCAGGAAGGCGACGACGAGAGCGTGATCGAGGGACCCGGAGTCGGTGATCGACTGGGCGAGAGCTTGGAGCTGGGGTAAGCTCATTTGGCCAGAGCATAGTCAGTCCCGGGGCGGCTGATTTCAGTGGGGAGATAGCGGACGAGCATTTCCCGGAGAATCTCCGCCTTCACCGGTTTGGCGATATAATCGTCCATGCCGGCCTTGAGGCTGGCCTCGCGGTCGCCGGTCATGGCATTGGCGGTCATGGCGATGATGCGCAATCCGGGAGGGAAGCCGGGTGTGCCGGCCGCCTGGGCCTGTCGGATGAAACTCGTGGTGGCAAAACCGTCCATGACGGGCATCTGCTCGTCCATGAGCACGAGGGCGTAGGCCTTGCGCCGCAGGGCCGAGATCGCCTCCTGGCCATTGGCCACGACATCCACGGCATAGCCGAGCTTGGACAGCATGAGGCGGATGACCTTTTGATTCACCGTGTTGTCCTCGACGGCGAGGATCGTGAATTCGCCCGGCGATGAGGTTTGGGCGGCCGCTGCAACGGGCGGAGTGACCGCCGATCGACGCGCGCCCAGCAGGCGGCCGAGCGTCATGAGCAGTTTATCGGGATAGACGGGCTTCAATTCAGAACCTGCCAGTCCGACCGCCGTCATTTTTTCCTGCGAGAGGCGTTCTCCGCGGGAAGTGAGCAACAGGAGAGCCGGCCGGTGGAGGGTCGGCTCGGCATTGATGGTCGCGGCGAGTTGCAGCCCGTCGGTGCCCGGCATGCGGTGGTCGAGGAGGACCAGCTCATAGGGTCGGTCAGCCGCGACGGCGCGGCGGAGTTCCGCGAGCGCGGCGTCGGCCGAGTCCACGGTCCGGTGCGGCGATTCCCACGTCGTCAGGAGCCGGTCCAGCAGCTTGCAGCTGGTGGCGTTGTCATCGACCACGAGGATATGCCTGCCCCGCAGGGAGGAGGGTGCCGGCTCCGGTGCAAAGGCGATGAGGGAGGAGCTTTCCAGCTCGGTGGTGAACCAGAACGTCGAGCCCTTGCCCGGTTCGCTGTGGACCCCGAGCTGACCATTCATGAGTTCCACGATCCGGCGGCAGATGGCGAGGCCGAGCCCGGTGCCGCCGTATTTGCGGGTGGTCGAACTGTCGGCCTGCATGAAGGGGCGGAACAAGGCGGTCTGCACGTCCTCCGGAATGCCGATGCCGGTGTCGCGGATTTCAAAGCGCAGCAGGGTCCGTTCCCCCGGGCCGTTCTGGGCGGTGACATTGAGTTCGACTTCGCCGTGGGCGGTGAATTTGACGGCATTGCCCAGGAGGTTGAGGACGATCTGCCGGAGCCGCAGCGGGTCGCCGCAGAGGTTGGGCGGCACGTTCGCGTCAATGTTGAGAATCAGCTCGAGGCCCTTGCGCGCAGCCGCATCGGCGTGCAACTCGACCGGGACGCGCAGCTGCTCAATGAGGTTGAAATCGATGTTCTCGAGCGTCAGCTGGCCGGCCTCGATCTTGGAGAAGTCCAGGATGTCGTTGATGATGGTGAGCAGTCCTTCGCTGCTTTGAGTGAGGGTGATGGCCAGGTCGCGTTGTTCGGGATTCAGGGGACTGTCGAGCAGGAGGCTGGCCATGCCGATAACGCCATTCATCGGCGTGCGGATCTCGTGGCTCATGTTGGCGAGAAAGGCGCTTTTCGCGCGGTCGGCACTTTCGGCGGCTTCCTTGGCCAGTTTCAGGTCGGCTTCCACTTGCGCACGGCGGGCGATTTCCTGATGCAGGCTCTGGTTGGCCCCCTCGAGTTCGGCGGTGCGCTCGAGCACCCGGCGCTCCAGTTGTTCGGCATGGGCGCGGGTCTGCCGAAGCAGGTTCCATTTCTCGCTGAGGGCGCTCGCCAGCTGCAGCACCTCGATGGTGTCAAAGGGTTTTTTCAGGATGACCAGGCGATCCGTGCCTCCGATCCGGGCGAGCATGTCGTCCCAGGAATAATCGGAATAGGCGGTGCAAATCACGATTTGAAGATCCGGGGCCACCTTCCAGAGCTCCAGCGTCGTCTCCACCCCATCCCAGCCGGGAGGCATCCGCACATCGACAAAAGCCATCGCGTAAGGCCGTCCTTCCGCCAAGGCCTTTTGCACCAAGGCCAGACCATCCCGGCCTTGATAAGCCGATTCCACGACAAAATCGGCGGCGGGGCGCACGGGAGCGGACGAGTCGCCCAGCAACTCGGCTTCCAACGCGTCCAAAGCCACCGCCGTGTTGCTGACTGCCGGACACAATATCTTCCGCACGTCGGCATGAATGGCTTGGTTATCGTCGATAACCAGAATGCGGTTGTTCTTCTCAGGAGCAATTGGCGACACCGGACAAATCATATCGACGAGTTTGATGGGGTTCAGCAATCCACTCGTATCGCCACATTTCTCGAACAATTTACTCGAGTCGGTCATTGGGGGGAGATGGGAGCATGGTGGGGGAACTAGCTTGATTCCGTAATGTAGCCGGTCCCCTGAAAGCAGCCCATACGGGCAGCCCCGTATATGGGTCTACGGGTAACCCTTAGACTCCCCTTGAGCTGATGAGTGCCAGCTGCACTTCTGAAATGAGGAGTGAGAAATCGCGTCGGTGAAACACCCCGCCAGGAACAGGCTATCCGTGAGGATATATCCCCAGTTTGACTGACCGCCGTCCTGCGGGAGCGAGTCTGCCGCGACATAGATTTCCTCAGCTGGGCAAAATGCTATCGCATTGCTGATCGTGGCCGTTTTGGCTCGCGGATTCATGAAGTCCCATGTTGCCGCCACCAGCGTTCTACAGCGTCGACTCGGCGCACGGGTGGACGTGTCTGACCAAGGGTGTTGGGCGGCTTCGTTCGACGGCAGCAAGATATCCTTTCTTCCGGCCGCGGTGATCACTCCGCGGCAGGAGTCGGACATCGGCATCGTGCTCGAACTGGCGAACAAGCACGGGGTGCCGGTGACCGTGCGCGGACGCGGCACCACCTTGATGGGCTCGGCCGCGCCGGTGCGCGGTGGGTGGGTCATCGACATGTTGAAATTGAAAAAAGTGCGGATCGACGTAGATGCGGGAATGGCCCACGTGCAGGCGGGAGCCAGGACGGGGGACATCCAGCGGGCGGTGGCGGCGCAGGGCTGGTTTTATCCGCCCGATCCCTCGTCCAAGGAATACTGCACCATCGGGGGCAACATCGCCTGCAATGCTGGCGGCATGCATGGCGGCAAATACGGCGTGACCCGGGATTTCATCATCGCCTTGCGCGGTTTCCTGCCGACGGGGGAATACGTGGAGTGGGGCACCGCCACCAAGAAATTTGCCGCGGGTTTCAATCTGCGCGACCTCTGGATCGGCAGCGAGGGTATGCTTGGCATCGTGACGGGCGCGGTGCTCAAGCTCATCCCGCAGCCGGCGGCGCGCTGGACCCTGCTCACGGCT
>JAYVZM010000407.1:0-8190 GCA_043783345.1 Verrucomicrobiota bacterium | reverse complement strand
TGGCTTCAAGAACCGCACCGACGGCGACCTGCAGGTGGCGGTGGACGCCATCGTGTGGGCGCGGCATCCGCACTGCTTCCCCTCGCTGACGCGCGAGGGCGCGCCCGCGGTGCTCGGCACCACGGGCAACCCCGAGGGGCACCTCGTGCTGCGCGGCGGCAGCCGCACCGGGCCCAACTACGATCGCGAGTCGATCCACAAGGCCGCCGCTTTGCTCCGCCAATCCGACTCCCTGCCCGTCGTCCTGGTGGACTGCAGCCACGGCAACAGCGGCAAAAAACACGCGCGGCAGGCGCATGTGGCCGCCGACCTCGCCGCGCAGGTCGCCGCCGGCGAACCGGCCATCATCGGTTTCATGCTCGAGAGCAACCTGGTCGGCGGCAGCCAGCCGCATGACCCGAAGGCCAAGCTGGCCTACGGCCAGAGCATCACCGACGCCTGCCTGTCCTTCGAGGAAACCGTGCCCGTGCTGGAAAAGCTGGCGCACGCCGCGGCCGCCCGCCGGGAGCGGAAGGCCTGAGCATTTTCTCGCGATGCGCGTCCTCATCGCCTTCGACAAGTTCAAGGACGCGCTGACCGCCCGGCGGGCCGGCGAGGCCGTGGCCGCCGTTTTGCGCGCCCGGCATCCCGACTGGGAACTCGACCTTTGCCCGCTTACCGATGGTGGCGAGGGATTCTGCGAAGCGCTCACGCAAGCGGCACAAGGCTGGTTTGCGCATATCGTGGTCTCGGGTCCGCGAGGAGCACAGGTGAATGCACCCGTGGGCTTCATTGAGGGGAAAAACATTCCCGCAGCGGTCCGCCGCCACCTGCCGGTTGGAAATACCCTGGGCATTGTCGATCTGCCCTCCGCCAGCGGCCTCGCGCTGCTGGCCCCCGGTCAGCGTGATCCCTGGCACACGACGACCTTCGGCACGGGCGAGCTGTTGCGTCAGGCCGCCGGCCAGGAGGCCGGCGCCCTTCTGCTCGGCGTGGGCGGCAGCGCCACCAACGATCTCGGGCTCGGGGCGCTGGCGGCGCTGGGTTGGAAATTTCTCGACGCCGCAGGCGCAACCATCGCGGTGCCGGTGCCGGCGACGTGGGAGCATATCCAGCGCATCGACGGCTCGGGTGCAATCGAGCTGCCGCCGGTCTTCATCGCGTGTGACGTGACCAATCACCTGCTCGGCCCGCGCGGCGCCACGGTGACTTTCGGTCCCCAAAAGGGATTGCGCGCCGGCGATGCGCCGAGGCTCGAGGCGCAGGCCGCGCGAATGGCGGCGCTGCTGTGCGACGCCTGCGGAAAGCCCCACTCCCTGGCGGACGTGCCGGGCACGGGTGCGGCCGGCGGCATCGGTTTCGGCTTGATGGCGGCCTTTGGCGCGAAACTCGTGCCGGGCTTCGACCTGGTGTCCGACTGGCTCGGTTTACCCGCGCGTCTGGCGGCCGCCGACCTCGTGCTCACCGGCGAGGGCCGGTTCGATACCACCTCGCTCGGGGGCAAGGGCCCGGGCTCACTTTTCACCGAGGCCCGCCGCCTGGGCAAATCCGCTCACGTCTTCGCCGGCAGTCTGGGTTTGCCGGCGGATGCTCATCTTCATGCCATCACGCCGGCCGGGCTGCATCTGGCCGAGGCGCTGCCGCGCACGGCGGAGTTGCTGGCCGCCGCGGTTTCGCGAGCGTTGTGACCCTCTCCGTGCAACGATTCTCCTCGCCAACTTGTCCGGGCATTTTCAGATATCACGGCACATGTCCTGCCGGTCACTCGTGAAAATTTCCCTCGGAGCCGTCGTTGCCAGTGTGGTCGCGCTGGGGCTGGGCTGCGCGAGCAAGCCGATCAAGGCGGCGGAAAAGCCGCCGGCACCGGTCGTCCAGCCCGATTCGCTCCCGCCGCCGGAAAAACTCCCGCGCGTCCTGCTCGGCATCGATGTGCTGGAGGCGGACAAGTTCGCCGCCATCGCAGGAAAAAAGATCGGCCTGCTCACCCACCCCGCCGGAGTGAACCGCCGTGGCGAGAGCACGGTCGACGTGCTGCGCCGCGCACCCAACGCCAAGCTCATCGCCCTCTTCGGCCCCGAACACGGCATCTATGGCGTGGAGAAGGCCAGTGAAAATATCGCCGATACCATCGACCAACGCACCGGGCTGCCGGCCTATTCGCTGTATGGCAAAAACAACCGGCCCACCAAGGCCCAGCTCAAAGGCCTCGATGCGCTCGTCGTCGACCTGCAGGACATCGGCGTGCGTTCCTATACGTTCAACGTGGTGATGCGTTACGCCATGGAGGCGTGTTTTGAGAATGACGTGGAGGTCATCGTGCTCGACCGGCCCAATCCGCTCGGCGGCCTTAAGGTGGACGGCCCGCCACTCGATCAGGAAAACATGAGCGGCGTCGGCGCCTATCCGCGCATGCCCTATGTGCACGGGCTCACGATCGGCGAGATTGCCCGCATGGCCAAAGGCGGCTCCCGCGTCATCTCCGGCATGGCCCTCACCGAAAAGATCCGCGAGAAAGGCAAACTCACCGTCATTCCGATGCGCGGCTGGAACCGCGCGATGCGCTGGCCGGACACGGAACTCAAATGGGTCGCCACCTCGCCGAACATCCCCAGCTTCGAGTCGGTCATGGGTTACGCCATGGTCGGGCTCGGCGCGCGCCCCATGAGCGACTGGACCTGGGGGATCGGCCGGGACTTCCCGTTTCGCGGCATCGGTTTCCCCAAGAAAACTCCCGACGAGATCATCGCTGCGATGGACGCCTATCAGATTCCCGGCATCAAGCTGGCCAAGCAGACCGGCTTCGACCGCGACGGAAAAGCCATCACCGGCGTTTATGTGCAGGTCGCCGACTGGGAGGCGTGGCACCCGACCGAGCTGGCTTTCTACATGCACAAGCAAGCCGCCAAGTGGTCGCGGCTGAATCCGTTCGCGGTTTTCACCACGGCCGAGCAGAGCACGTTCAAAAAGCATGTCGGCTCCAACGCATGGTATGCCGCCCTCAGCCGGGAGGGCAGCAAAGTGAACGTCCCCTCCTTTCTTCAGAACTGGCAGGCCCGCGCCAAGGTTTACCAGGATGAGACCAGGAAATTCTGGCTCTATCCGTGGGCAGAGCCCTCTCCCGCCGCACCGGCTGCCGTGAAGAAATGATCACGTGGCGCCCACCGTCGCGGCCCTGTTCCCCGCCGCTCCAGCCCGCCCCGCGTCGCCGCAGGTTCGTCCGACCAGCCCAAGATCATGATTGATGGCGCAACTTTCCTGGAGTGGCTGGAGCACCACCCGGAATATCATTTCTGGCTGCTGGGCGGCCTGATCCTACTCGCGCTGGGCCTGGCGGTGGTGCCGCTGCTGCGCGACCGCCCGGAAAAAGCCCGGAGTCACGACTGGGCTTGGGGCGTGCTGGTGCTGGCGATCCTACTTGCCGGTCGCTGGCCGAGCTTCCTGGTTCCCCGGCAATTGAATGCCGACGAATGCCAGTTGCTGGCGGGCGCACACGCCCTGACCTACGACCCGGTATTCTGGCGCTCGATCGATGGCGCGACCGCCGGGCCGCTCGATTTCTTCGTGCTTTGGCCCGCAGGGTGGCTCTGCGGCGGGGAGAGCTATCTTGCTGCCCGTCTCACCGCCCTCGGCCTGCTGGCGATCAGTTTCATCTTGGCCCACCAGTGCATGGCCCTCGTCCTGGGGCGGCGGGTTGCCCGCATCGCCGGGCTGGGGGCGGTCAGCTTTGAGGCGCTGACCAACGCGCCGGATTTCCTGCATTATTCGACGGAATTGCTTCCCGTGGCACTGCTGGCCACGGCCGCCTATGCCGCCATTCGTCGGTGGGTCACTTCCGGTGGCCCGCTGTGGAGCGGACTGGGCGGATTGATGTTGGGGGCCGTGCCCCTGGGCAAATTGCAGGCGCTGCCACTTGCGGCCGGCATGGGTTTTTGCTGGTTGTGGGCCGAACTGCGGGCCAAGGGACCAAACCGGGTCCGGCACCGGGCCTACTTGGTGACCGGTGCCCTCGTTCCCGCCGCCCTGTTCGCCTGCCAGCTCACCCTGGCTGGCGAATGGCAAAGCTTCATCATGTCCTATTGGCGCTACAATCTCAACTATGCCGCCGCGGGCTCGTCCGCCTTCGGGGACATGCTGATGGAGGTGCTGAACAATTCCCTGGGGTGGGACAGCCTGTTGCATGTGTGGCTGCCGCTCAACCTGATCTGGCTTGCACTCCTGCTGCGACTCCGGCCGATCCCTGATCGGGCGACCCGGATTTTCACCCGGGCAGCATTCGCCGCCTGGCTGATCTCCCTGGGCAGCATCGTGGCACCGGGCCGCCCCTTTCTCCACTATTGGCAGCTGTTAATTGTGCCCGGCAGTCTGCTTCTCGGTGCCATGACCGCGCAGTTGCTGTCGACCTCACCGCCGCGCTGGCGGAGATTTGAGCGGTGGCTTGTGACGGTGTGCGCCTCGGGCTTGGTCGGCATTGTGCTGATTCATCGCGCCCAATACCCGAATCCCTTCATCAGCAGCTTGGCCTATTATCGGCAACATCCCCGCACCGAACTCGCAACCCGCGTTGCCGCCCATGCTGTGCCCGGCGACGCCCTTGCCATCTGGGGCTGGTCCAACTATGTCTACGTCGAAACGGGCCTGCGCCAAGGCACCCGGGACGCTCATTTTGAGCGCGCTGTCGCCCCGGGGCCGATGCAAGAGTATTTCCGCCAACGCTACCTGGCGGACCTGCAGCATTCCCGCCCGGCCCTCTTTCTCGATTCCGTCGGCCCGACCAGCCTCCATTACGTGGCGCCCCAGTTTGCCCACGACCGGAACTATCCCGAGCTGGCCGCCGTGATCCGCGCAGATTACGTGCTGGTCGAGGAAGTCTCGCAGGCGCGGATCTACCGCCGCCGGGATCTCGTGGCCCGCTGAGCGGCGCCGCCCCGCGTCATCGCCCGTCCGGCTTCGGATTGTTCTTCGCCACCCAGGCGTTGTATTCGGCGCGCGGGACGAATTTCAGCGAGGCCGAGTTGATGCAGTAGCGCAGGCCGGTCGGGGCCGGGCCGTCGTCGAAAACGTGCCCGAGGTGGGCGCCGTCCACGTTGCAATGCACCTCGGTGCGGGTCAGACCGAGGCTGGAGTCGACCGTCTCGCCAACCAGGACCTTCTCGATCGGCTTGGTGAAGCTCGGCCAGCCGGTGCCGGAATCGAACTTGTCCCGGCTGTCGAACAACGGAGTGTCGCTGCAGGCGGAGAAATAGACACCGTCGGCGTGATTGTCCCAGTATTCATTTCGGAACGGCGGCTCGGTGCCCTGCCGGCGGGCGACGCGGTATTGCTCGGGCGTCAGTTGCGTGCGCCACTCGGCGTCGGTGTGCTGCACCTTGGCCTTGCTCATGTCGATGACGACGTTCGAGGGCAGGCCGCAGGCGGAGATTTCACCGGGTTTGCATTCGAGGGCGTCCTTGGCGGGAAGGGTCTTGATGGATTTCATGTTGGCATCGGCGGCGCGCAGCCCGCCGGTGGCCAGGGCGGTCGCAGCGAACAGGGCAAGGGTGAACAGGGGCCACTTCTTCATGGGTGCACAAGTAGTTGGAAATGACGTTTTGGCAACTGACGGGGAGACGCGTCAGCGGGGGTAAGAGCCCCCGCCGCCGGCTTTATTCCGTTCGCACCCGCACCGAGCCGTCGTGGAACTCGTTCACCAGAGGCTGGCCGGGCTTGAGCCCCTGGGCGCGCGGGACTGGCCGGCCCGTCGCGTCGCGCACGATGGCGTAGCCGCGCTTGAGCACGGAGGCCGGGCTGGCCGACTCCAGCCGTTTCCACAGCGCCAGCAGCCGATGCGACTCCTGCTGCACGCGTTTTTCCGGCGAAACCGCGGCGAGGCGGGCGCGTGGGCCGGCGAGTGTCCCTCGCTGCACCTGCACCGCCGAGCGCAGGGCGGAGCCGAGCCGGTTGCCGAGATCGTCCAGCCGCAGGTGGTTCTGCTCGATGGCCGCCACGGGCGAGAGCAGCCGGAGCCGGCTGCGCGCATGGTCGAGCTTTTCGACGGCCTGGGCGAGGGCGGCGGCGGTGGCGTCCGTCATCGTCACGCCGGCGCGCTCCAGACGTTCGACGCAGGAGAGGTATTGGCTGGAGATCAGCTCGGCCGCGCCGCTGGGCGTCTCGGCCCGCACCGCGGCGGCGAAGTCGCAGAGCGTGTAGTCGATCTCGTGCCCGACCGCGGAAATGACCGGCACGCCGCACGCCGCCACGGCGCGAACGAGCGCCTCCTCGTTGAAAGCCCACAGGTCCTCGATGCTGCCGCCCCCGCGGCCGATGACGAGCAGGTCGAAGATCCCCAGGGCTTCCGCGGTGCGCAGCGCCGCCACCATCTCGCCGGCGGCGCCCTCGCCCTGCACCTTGACCGGCAGCACGACCAGGCGGCCGGTCCAGCCGCGGCGCGTGAGGATGCGGATGAAGTCCTGCACCGCCGCGCCGGTGGGCGAGGTGATGAAACCGACGGTGCGCGGCAGCAGGGGGAGCGGCTTTTTGCGCGCGGCCTCGAACAGGCCCTCGGCCGCGAGCCGCTGCTTGAGTTTTTCCAGTTCCTGCTGGAGCCGGCCGGCGCCGTGCTCGATGAGGGCGCGGACCACGAGTTGATACTGGCCGCGCAGTTCGTAGACGCTGACCTCGCCATACGCCAGGACCTGCAGCCCGTCGCGCAACGGCACGGTCTGCCGGGCAGCGTCGCCGCGAAACAGCACGCAACCGAGCTGCGCGCCCACATCCTTGAGGGAAAAATAGAGGTGTCCGCTGGATTGCGCGCGGAGGTTGGAGACCTCGCCCCGCACCCAGCCCGGCCGGAGGCCGCCCTCCAGCAGTTCCTTCACCTCGCGGGTGAACTCGCTGACGGTCCGGATGCGGCCGGCGTCGTCGAGGGTCAGTTCAGTTTCCTTTTTTGCCATAATGGCGCCGAACGAAGTGGACAATGAGCGACACCGCCACGATGGCGCTAAACCCCAGGAAAGCGACCCGGCCCTTGCCGTGCAGGATGGCGTCGCCGAAGACGACGAAGCCGACGCTCATGGGCATGACCACCGCCCAGGAGACCCACATGTAGGTGAAAAAGCGGACGCGCGCGAGACCCAGCAGATAATTTTGCACGAAGAAGGGCGGCCCCGAGAAGCGCACGATCAAGGTGAGCTCGCTGTGGTCGGCCTCGTCCAACACCGGCACCTTGTATTTGGTGCGGGCGATCAATTGCTCCAGCCACGGGCGCAGTCCCACCGCGGCCAGCCAGTAGGTCAGCGCCATGTTGATCGCCAGCGCCAGTCCGCACCAGACAAGCACCAGCGGCAAACCCATCCGGCCGGCAAAGGCCGTGCCGGCGGTGAGCGTGAAGATGCTCAGCGGGCAGCCCACGGCCGGGAGGACGGCCATCGCGGAAAAAAACGCGAGCGGCCCGGCGTCGCGCAGCACCACCACTCCGGCCTCGACCGACAGCCGCACATCAAAATCATGGATTTTCAGCCACCAGAGTCCGGCGGCGGCTCCCGCCAGCAGGGCGGTCACCAGCGCGATGAGTTTCACGGGCGAGGGCCGGTTTTCCATGCGACCACCATGCGGGGCCGGCTTCGCCGCCGTCAAGGTCGGAGGCGCCACGGTTGAAAAGGCTTTCCTAGCCAAAGGCCGCCGCTAGCGTAACGGCCTTCCCGGCATGAAGCTTTCGATCGTCATCCCCTGCTACAACGAGCGGAAAACCATCCGGAAAATCGTGGACGCCGTGCGCGCCGCGCCGGTCGTCGACCAGGAGATCATCGTCGTGGACGATTGCTCGAGCGACGGCACGCGCGACATCCTGCGCACCGAGATCGAGCCGCTGGTCACCCGCGTCATCTACCATGACGTCAACCAGGGCAAGGGCGCCGCACTGCGGACGGGCTTCGCCGCTGCGACGGGCGACGTCGTCATCGTGCAGGATGCCGACCTGGAATACGACCCGCAGGAATATCCCCGGTTGCTCAAGCCGATCGCCGATGACAAGGCCGACGTGGTGTTCGGCTCGCGCTTCATGGGCGCGGAGGCACACCGCGTGGTTTATTTCTGGCACATGGTCGGCAACCGCTTCCTGACCCTGCTCTCGAACATGTTCACCGGCATCAACCTCACGGACATGGAAACCTGCTACAAGGTGTTCCGTCGCGAGGTGCTGCAGAAAATCAAGATTGAGGAAAATCGCTTTGGCTT
>JAYVZM010000406.1:0-3195 GCA_043783345.1 Verrucomicrobiota bacterium | reverse complement strand
CGCGAGGTCGCCGGCGAATTCGAGCGCCCCACCCTGCTCTTCTCCGGCGGCAAGGATTCCATCTGCCTGCTACGGCTCGCCGAGAAGGCGTTCCGCCCGTCCGATCTGCCCATGCCGCTGCTCAACGTCGACACCGGCCACCACTTTCCCGAACTCAACGAATTCCGCGACCGCCGCGCCAAACAGCTCGGCGCGAAACTCATCGTCCGCAAGGTCGAGGACGCCATCGCCCGGGGCATCGCCACGCCCGCCCCCGGCGAGATCAGCCGCAACCGCCTGCAGATCCCCACGCTTCTCGCCGCCATCGAGGAATTCCGCTTCGACTGCTGCATCGGCGGCGCCCGCCGCGACGAGGAGAAGTCGCGCGCCAAGGAGCGCTTCTTCAGCTTCCGCGACGGCTTCGGCCAGTGGGACCCGAAAAACCAGCGCCCCGAGATCTGGAACCTCTACAACGGGCGCCTGAATCCCGGCGAAAACATGCGCGTCTTCCCGCTCAGCAACTGGACGGAGATGGACGTGTGGGAATACATCCAGCGGGAGCACCTGGAGGTGCCGAGCATTTATTTCAGCCACCGCCGCCGGTGCGTCCGCCGCGGGGGCCAGTGGCTGCCGGTCAACGACCTCGTCCCGCCCAAGCCCAACGAGGAGGTCCGCGACCTCGTCGTCCGCGTCCGCACCATCGGCGACATCATCAGCACCGGCTGCGTCGAGTCCCCCGCTTCCACGGTGGAGGACATCATCACCGAGATCGCCGCCGCCCGCGTCACCGAGCGCGGCTCGCGCGCCGACGACAAGGCCTCCGAGGCCGCCATGGAAGACCGCAAAAAAGCCGGCTATTTCTAAATGTTCACCGAAGAAATCATGCCGCCCCCCGTGCCCGTCCCCATCGACATCCTCCGCTTGAACACCTGCGGCAGCGTGGACGATGGCAAGTCCACGCTCATCGGCCGCCTGCTCTACGACTCGAAGTCGCTCATGGAGGATCAGATCGAGGCGCTGGAACGCTCGGCCGACATCACCGGCGGCGGCCAGATCAACCTCGCCAACCTCACCGACGGCCTCCGCGCCGAGCGCGAGCAAGGCATCACCATCGACGTCGCCTATCGCTACTTCGCGACCCCGCGCCGCAAGTTCATCATCGCCGACACCCCGGGCCACGTCCAATACACGCGCAACATGGTGACCGGCGCCTCGTCGGCCAACCTTTCCATCGTGCTCGTTGACGCGCGCCTCGGCGTCATCGAGCAGAGCCGCCGCCACACCGCCCTCGCCGCGCTGCTGCGCATCCCACATCTAGTGGTCGCCGTGAACAAGCTGGACCTTGTCGGCTGGAGCGAGCAGCGCTTCCTCGAGATCCGCGCCCAGTTCGAGGAATTCCTGCCGCTGCTCGACATCAAGGACGTCAAGTTCATCCCCCTCAGCGCGCTCAACGGCGACAATGTCGTCGAGCCCTCGCCGCACACGTCCTGGTATGCCGGCCCCACGCTGCTCGGCCACCTCGAATCCGTGCACATTGCGAGCGACTGGAACCTCAACGGCTTCCGCCTCCCCGTGCAGTGGGTCAACCGCCCGAATAACCCGACCGATCCAGCGCTGCATGACTTCCGCGGTTTCAGCGGCCAGATCGCCGGCGGCATCGTCCGCACCGGCCAGAAGGTCATCGCCCTGCCGGCCGGCATCGTGACGACGGTGAAGCAGATCTGGACCTACGACGGCCCGGTGAAGGAGGCGTTCTGCCCCCAGTCGGTCACGCTGGTGCTGGAACACGACATCGATGTCAGCCGGGGCAGCATGCTCATCGGCCCCGACCATCTGCCCGGCGCCAGCACCGACCTGCAGGCCGAGGTCTGCTGGATGCACCCCCGCCCCCTCCAGCCCGGCAAAAAGTATTTCCTCAAGCACACCACGCACACCGTGCAGGCCGTCGTCACCGAGATCGTCAACAAGCTCAATATGGCCACGCTCGAGACCGAGCCCGAGCCGCCCGAGCTGGCGATGAACGACCTCGGCGAGATTCGCCTCCGCACGGCCAAGCCGCTCGTCTTCGACGGCTACGCCACGAACCGGCTCACCGGGTCGTTCATCCTGATCGAGCAGGGCACCAACGCCACGGTCGCCGCCGGCATGCTGTTGCCGCCGCGCGAGGTCGTGAAACCGGAGAACGGCGACTATGTCATCTGACGCACCGACCGCTATTGGGTTGCCCGGCCGGCCGCACATTCTAATCTGAACCACCGGTGAAGATCTCCGTCAAAGTCGACTACGCCTGCCGCGTGATGGCGGAGCTGGCGCGCCTGCACGACTCGGGCACCCTGGCGCAGATCGAGCATCTCGCCCGCACGGAGGCCGTGCCCGCCAACTTTCTCGCCCAGATCCTCGGCAAGCTGCGCACGCACGGCCTCATCGTCAGCCGCCGCGGCAACCAGGGCGGCTACACGCTCGCCCGCGCGCCGGAGGACATTTCCCTGCACGACATCCTCGAGGCGGTCGAGGGCGGCTGCCTCCACCTGAGCGGCAATTTCCAGGGCCGCAGCGGCCGCCGGCTCAAGCAGATCTGGAATGAGATCAGTGCGACCCTCGCGACGAAAACCAAAAGCTACACCCTCGATCAGCTGGCGACCAAGAATCCGACCGAGATGTATTATATTTAAGGGCACTCCGCCTCCCGGCTGGAATCACGCCGAGTGGGCGGCTTCGTTTTCATTCTGGCGGCGCCCGAAATTGCGCCCTACAAGCTGATCGATGCCTGCCCCCACGCCGCTCCATCATCGCTCGATTCCCTGGCTGCTCGCCCTCGCCCTCCTGTTGTTCGGCACCGGCATCTTTTTTCCCTTTTTCACCGTCACCAAGTTCTGGGTCTTTCGCGACGCGGTGTCGGTGGTCGCCGGCATCGTCACCTTGTTTCGCGAAGGGGAATATTTTCTTTTCGCCGTGCTGACGCTGTTCACCCTCGTCTTCCCCTGCGTGAAGCTTGGCCTGCTCACCGTCATCTGGCTGGAACGCGAACATGACCTGGCCCGTGTGCGCCGTTTGCACCGCTGGGTGGAGGGCTGGGGCCGGTGGTCGATGCTCGACGTGTTCGTCGTCGCCATCCTGGTCGTGACCAAGAAAGCCGCGGGGCTGGCCCAGATCCAGATCGGCCCCGGACTCTATCTCTTCACCTTCTCGGTCATCGCCACGCAGTTTGCCTCGGCG
>JAYVZM010000405.1:0-3197 GCA_043783345.1 Verrucomicrobiota bacterium | reverse complement strand
GAGCGCATGACCGAGGTGCACGCCTCGACCCATGAACTGGTCCGCGGCATCACCGAGATCAACACGGCGACCAGGGAACTCGACAAGCAGACCCAGCACAATGCCGCCATCGCCGAGGAAAATGCCGCGACCGCCGCCTTCATCATCAAGCAGACGGACGAACTCAACGAGTGCATCGCCCTGTTGGAAAATCTGATCGGGCTGGATTCCTCCCGCATCCCGGCGGCTCCTTCCGGCACGGCGGGAAACCACCGTCCGGCCGCCCCTTCCCCGGCGCAGATCCCCGCCGCCCCGCCCGAGACTCCGGAGAAATTGACCCATGGAATTCAAGCTGCCCATTGATCGCAAACTGCTGTTGCTGGTCGCCATCCCCCTGGCCGGGGCGCTGATTTTCTCCGCCCTCGGCCTCGGCCGGCTCGCCCTCGAGGAGCGCGCGCTCCGCCGCCTGGACTCGATCGTGGACCTGACCGCTGAGCTCGCCCGGCTCCGGCAGTCCTGCCTCACGGAGCAGCGCGCCGCCTGGGATCTGTATCGCGACGCCGGACAGCGGGCCGCTTATCGCGAACGGATCAACGACACCGCTGCCGCCCTCAAGCCGCTCCGGGCCCGCGTCCAGGATGGCGATTTTGCATCCGCGTATAACCAGGAAATCCGGAACGCGTTGAGTGCCCTGCTCGCCCAGGCGGACCTGGCGGAGGTTCGCAATTTCTTTTCCAACGAGTCGACGGCCGACGACCGCGCCGCGCCGCCCGCCCAGGCGGCCCGCGACCGTTACGTCGGTTTTTCCGAACAGATCCTGGCACTGCTCGACCTGCTCAAGCAGGAGGCCGGCTTGACCGCGGTCCGCTCCCGTCTCGACGGCCTGGCCTGGTTCGGCCGCCTCGCCCGCGCCGCCGAGGATGAACGCGCGCTCGTCGATCGCGGTTTTGACCAAAGCCAGCTGACCGTCGCCGGGTTCATCACCTCGATCAACACGCGCGCCCAGCGACGCTATTTCGAGTCCAACGTGGTCTTGATGGCCCCGGCGGAATTGCGCGCCTACTGGAATGCCTTTCTGTCCAACCCGGCCTATGTCCGAACGGATGCGGTGATTACCGCGGCCATCAAGGACACGGCGGCCGAGGCCCATCCGTTCAATCAGGAGCTGCACGCGGAATGGCTGAAGCTCAGCCAGGAACGCTCCCGTTTGCTCGACACGGTGGAGCCCCATCTCCTGGTTGAATTGCACGCTTACCTCGCCAGCCAGCAAGGGGCCACCCGCGAACAGCTCGGACGCCTCGGGATGCCGGCCGTCGCCTTGGTGCTGGTTTCGCTCGGGATCGCCTTCACCCTGATCCGGCGGATCAAACGCCAGCTGCAAACCGCCCTCACCGGCCTGGCCGACGGCGCCGAGGCCATCGCCGCGGCGGTCACCGCCTCCCGCCAGGCCGCCAGCAACCTGGCCGATGGCGCCGCCAAGGAATCCGCCGGCCTGGAGCAAACCACGGCCAGCCTGGTGGCGCTGACTTCCGTCAACCAGCAAAATGTCGCCACGGCGGAGCAGACGGTCGGGCACATGACCCAGACGGGAACACTCGTGAGCGGCTCCCGCGAAACGATGAATGCGCTGGCGGATACGATGGTGAAGATTTCCGCCGCGGGCAATGCCACCTCCCGCATCGTCAAAACGATCAATGAAATCGCCTTCCAGACCAACATTCTGGCGCTCAATGCCTCCATCGAAGCCGCCAGCGCCGGAGCGGCGGGCACCGGCTTTGCCGTCGTGGCCGATGAGGTGCGCAACCTCGCCAAGCGGGCGGCCGACGCCACGGCCGAGACCGGCCGGCTGGTCGGGGAGGCGCGCACGGCCATCGCCAGCGGCGCCGCGCTGAGCGGCGAAGTCCAGAGTGTGCTTCAGGACGTCGAGACCAACGCGGCCAAGGCGGGCCAACTGATCCGCGGCATCCATTCGGCCTCACAGCAGATGCTGGAGAACATGCAGCACATTAACGCGGGTAACAAATCGATGGAAACCGTCACCCAACAGAATACGGAGATCGCCGGGCACAATGCCTCGATGGCGGAAGAGATTGCCCAGGAAACCCAGCGGCTGCAGTCCACCCTCCGGCATCTCGAGCAGATGCTGCTGGGCGCGCGACCCGCGGGTGCGTGATCACCCACACCGCGCGCATCGTCCGAGTGAAGGCGGGACTATGAGTCCCGCGGCGCACGGCATCGAGGCTGATAGCTCGCGGGACTGCCAGTCCCGCCTCCCATCAATCCAGGGCGCCGGGCGCTCAGCCCGGAATCTCGCGGCGATGACGGTAAGCGGCGGCGACACCCTGCCCCTCGCCCCTTGATGTTCCGACCAAATCACTCCCCCGGTTTTTTCTCCGGCGCCATCGCCGGGCGGTGCAAGGCCTCCTTGACGAATTCGCCAAAGCCGTTGAGGGCAAAACCGTCATGGCTCTTCAACATCCGGGGGCCCCATTCCGCATCGAACACCCACGCGGTCCAGCTGATGCCGTGCTGCTCGAGGAAGCGCGTGATGCGGTTGCCGTAGTGATTGTCGTCGACCACCTCGTCCGGCTTCAGATTGAACCCCCACTCCGTGGCGATCAGCGGATAGCGGCCGGCGGCGAAGGCGAAATTCTCCTCCCACTTGGGCTCCCACGGCTGCGAACGCTTGTTGGCATAGGGGTGAGTCACATACCCGATGCCTTCCGCGCGCACCGGCTCGTAGCGGATGTGATCCAGATCGTAGGCCCAGTCGAAGCCGGCCACGAGGGGGATGGTTTCCTTGTCCCAGTAGCGGATGACACCGATCATCTCCTCGTTCAGCTCCCGCCACTCCGTCCAAGTCATGCTGCCCAGCATGCCGTTGAAATGGGCCGGCTCGTTGAACAGCTCGTAGAAGGCCACGGTGTTGTGCCCCTTGAAATGCCGCGCGATGGTCCGCCAGAAGTCCAGGGTCTCGACGATGGAAGTCTCATACATCGGCGCCTGGAACATCCCGCTCTTCAGGTTGCCGATCGAATGCCAGTCGATGATCACATAAATTCCCAGTTCCGTGCACCAGTTCACCGCCTGGTCGAGCAGGGCGAGATAGCCCGCCGGGGTTCGGCCCCGCCACGCCGCCGGATGCACCGGCAGCCGCACGAGGTTCGCGCCCATGTCCTTCACCGCCGCGAACAGCTCGCGGTTCCATCGCCCCTGCC
>JAYVZM010000404.1:0-3197 GCA_043783345.1 Verrucomicrobiota bacterium | reverse complement strand
ATCCGGCTGTCGTGGTCGCACCGCCCCAGACGTCCGCACAGCCCATCGCTGTGCCTGAAGCCGCCGCGCCCCGGAAGGAGTCGGTCGGTTTGCGCTATACAGCGGACGACACGAATTATGAGGCTTTGATCGCCATCCTGCGGCAGGAACAGGAACGGAATGGGCCCATGCAGAATGGCCGGCTGCCTTCGTTGTTTGAGGACGGAGCGTTCGAGTCCCAGCAGTTTTTCCCGGCGGGCAACCAGCGCACCTTCCGCAGCCGGCAGACGCCGGCGCAGGACGCCCGATTCGTCGGCTTCCAGTTCCAGCGCTAAGGTCAGCCCAGGGCTTTTTTGATCAGCGCCTCGGTCGAGGCGGTCGGGCCGAGGCCGACCCAGGCTTGGCGCACTGCCTTGTCGGCATCGGCGGCCTTGTAGCCCAGCGCCACCAAGGCGAGCACCGCATCCCGGATTTTGTTCTCGGCGGGAGCGGGGAGGGGAGCGCCCGCCGCGGAAAGGGAGGGCGGAACCGAGCCGAGTTCCGCAGGACTCAATTTGTCGCGCAGCTCCATGACCAGCCGCTCGGCGGTTTTCTTGCCGATGCCAGGGCACTTGGCCAGCAGGCCGACGTCGCCCGCGGCGATGGCGCCCTTGAGGGTCGAGAGCGAAAGCTTGCTCAGGACGCTCAGCGCCATCTTCGGGCCGACCCCGGTGACCTTTTCCACGAGCAGCCGGAAGAAATCGCGCTCTTCCTCGGTGGCGAAGCCGTAGAGGGTCTGGGCATCCTCGCGATAGACCACGAAGGTGTGGAGCTTGGCGCGCTGGCCGGGCTGGGGGAGCCGCTCGGCCGTGGTGACGGGGACATGGACTTCGTAGCCGAGCCCGCCGACCTCGATGACGGCCGACAGCGGCGTGGCGGAGACGAGAATCCCGGAAACGCTGGTGATCATTTCAAGCCGAGCACATCCTGCATGTCGTAAACCCCGGGAGGCTGGCTGACCACCCACCGGGCGGCGCGCAACGCCCCGCGGGCAAAGATGCCGCGATCGCCGGCCTTGTGCGTGAGTTCGAGGCGTTCGCCGAGCGCCGCGAAAATCACGGTGTGGTCGCCGACGACGTCGCCGCCGCGCAGGGCATGGACGCCGACCTCGGTGGACTTGCGCTCGCCGGTGATCCCGGAGCGGCCGTGGCGCAGCGCCTCGGCGGTCAGCTTGCGCTCCTCGAGAATGATCTCGAGCAAGCGGGCGGCGGTGCCACTGGGGGCGTCCTTCTTGAAACGGTGATGCATCTCGACGAGTTCGGCGTCGTAGTCGGCACCCAGAACGGCGGCGGCCCGGCGGGTCAGGGCGAAAAGCAGGTTCACGCCAACGGAAAAATTTCCCGCCCAGACGCAGGGCACGCGGGCGGCGAGGGCGAGCAGGCGTTTTTTTTCGTCGGCGCCGTGGCCGGTGGTGCCAATGACGACCGGCTTGCGGTGGGCCACGGCGAGCTCGAGCATCTTGCCCGTGGCCTGGTGCGAGCTGAAGTCGACGATCACGTCGCAGCCGGCGACATGCTTCGCCAGATCGTCCCCGACATCGAGGCCGGCGCGGATCACTGCGTCCATCCCGCCGACGGCGCCGGCGATGGTCTGGCCCATGCGGCCCTTGGCGCCATTGAGAAGAATCTGGAGAGCCATGGCGGGTTATCCGTGGTGGGCGGCGAGTGCGGCCAGCAGGGTCTTGCGGCTGGCGTGGCTCAGCGGGCAGAGCGGCGGCCGCACCTCCTCGGAGCCGATGATGCCCGCGCGGGCCATGGCCAGCTTGACCGGAGCCGGATTCGACTCGATGAAGAAGACCTTGAAGAGCGGGTAAAGCTTGCGGTGCAGCGCGCGGGCCTTGGCGAAATCGCCGGCCAGGGCCAGGGCCGCGAGCCGCGTGACTTCGCGCGGAAAATAATTGGAGACAACGCTGATGACTCCCTTGGCGCCGACGGACATGAACGGCAGGGTCAGGCTGTCGTCACCGCTCAGCACCGTGACGGAGTCACCCAGCGCCTGGATGATCTGGTCGACACGATCCACGCTGCCGCCGGCCTCCTTAATGTGGGCCACGTGGGGATAACTTGCCCGCAACCGTTCGATGACGCCGACACTGATCTCGACGCCGCAACGACCCGGAATGGAATAGAGCACGATGGGCTTGTCGGTGACGTCGGCGATCGCGGAAAAATGGCGGAACAGGCCCTCCTGCGTCGGACGGTTGTAATAGGGCGCGACCAGCAGCATGCCATCGGCCCCGGCGGCGTCGGCCGCCTTGGTCATGTCGATGGCCTCCCGGGTGGAGTTGGAGCCGGTGCCGGCGATGACCGGCACGCGTCCCCGGGCGGCCTCGACGGTGCAGCGGATGATCTCGATGTGCTCCTCGTGGGTCACGGTGGGCGACTCGCCGGTAGTGCCGACGGGGACCAGGCCGTCGATGCCGCCCTTGATCTGGAACTCCACCAGTTTGCGCAACTCGTCATAGGCGACGGCGCCGCGCTGGAAGGGCGTGACAATGGCAGTGTAGCTGCCGGTGAAGGGACGAGGGCGTTTCATAGGAAAGTTACCTTGAACGATAGAAAGTTAGGCTGTAGGAAAAGCACAGCTTTAAAGCTGGTTCACGCATAAAATTCCACCCGCATGACACTTCACACCGAAATTGTTAACGATCTGCTGAAACTCGCCGTCGAGAGTGGCGCCAGCGACATCATCATCAAATCCGAGAAACCCGGTTATCTGCGGATGGGTGGCAAGCTCCGGCCGGTGGAAATGGACCCCATCACCTGCGAGATCGCGCAGGCCTTCGTCGACGAGCAGGTGCCGAGGGTTTTCAAGGACAAGTGGGACAAGGACGGGCAGGTGGACTTCGCCTATGCGGCGGACGACGTCGGGCGTTTCCGCGTGAATGCCTTCCACCAGCGCGGCCTGGTCAGCATCGTCTTCCGCCACATCAAAAGCCGCCCGCCGACCTTCGAGGATTTGAAGATCGAATCGGAGATTCTGATCAAGATGGCGCAGTCGAAGGACGGCATCCTGCTCATCTGCGGCGCCACGGGCTCCGGCAAGAGTTCGACGATGGCCGCCATGCTCAACTGGATCAACCAGAACCTGGACAAGCACATTGTCACCATCGAGGACCCGATCGAATACACCTTCAGCGACGACAAATCGCTTTTCCAGCAGCGCGAGATCGGCCTCGA
>JAYVZM010000403.1:0-8263 GCA_043783345.1 Verrucomicrobiota bacterium | reverse complement strand
CTCGGTTTCGACCTGCGTGAAACTGGCTTCGACCTTCTGACTCTGGCCCACCCCCGCGGCGGTCAGCTGATGGGCGTTTTCAATGAGCTTGGCGATCGTGGCCGACTCGGTGGCGGTGCGCATGGCCATCTGGCGCACCTCGTCCGCAATGACGGCAAAACCCGCTCCGGCCTCCCCGGCGCGCGCCGCCTCGACCGAGGCGTTGAGCGCGAGGAGATTGGTCTGGAAGGCGATTTCGTCGATGGTGCTGGCGATGTGCTTGGTGCGTTCGCTGGTGCCCGCGATCTGTTGCACGGCGCTGACCAGCTGGCCCATGGTGTGCGTGGCGCGCTGCACCAGGGCGTTGGTTTCCTTCATCCGATCGGTGACCAGCTGGGCGTGGTCGGCGTTCTGGCGGTTGGTCGAGGTGAGTTCCTCCAGCGAAGCGGCGGTTTCCTCGAGGGCGGCGGCCTGCTCCGAAACCACGGCGGCGAGGCGGGCGCCGGCCTCGTCCGTCTGCGCGGCCACCTCGCGCAGGTTTGCCATGCCCTGCCGGAGCGAATGGACCGCGGTCGTCACGGTCTGGAACAGCTTGCGGCCCGAGAGCACGGCGACGATGCTGGAGACGAGGAAGATGCCGGCCAGGAGGACCAGCATCCCGATGCGCTCGCGCCGGACCTGCTGGACGTAGCCGTTGGCAAAACCCTGCAGTTCCTTGAGCACGTAAGGCTGGAGCTCGACGAGCAGGGCGTAGCGTTTTTTCTCGGTGAGCTCGCGCCAGACGGGCAGATCGGGGGGATCAAAGCGCCGTTTGGCCATCGATTCCCCCTGCGTGAATTTCCGGACCATGCGGTCGGCCTCGAGGTAGACGGGATCGGAGAAGATCTGGCGGAAATACGGCCGCAGCTCCAGCACCGGGCTGGCGAGCAGTTGTCGCTCGATTTCGCGACGCTTCAGGGTGGCGTATTCCGGGGCGGCGCAGTTATCCAGCGTGAGAAAGCTGCCGAGCTCGTGCGCCCAGCAATACATGCCGCTTTCCGTCGTCGAGCTGTTATGGAGTTCGGCGCACCAGATCAGGGATTGAATCCGGAGACGGATGGGGAGTTCGTTGGACTCGCTGACGAGGGAGCGAATGGCCGCGCCCAAGGGTGCGGCGATGTCCGTATAGGCCCGATTGTTGATGGTGCGGGCCTCGCGGTCGTCGCCGGGGCGACGGTCCAGATAATACCGGCGGATCTCCGGCATTTGACGGTAGATTTCGAGGGCCTTTGCGATGTTGGCGCTGAAATTCTTGTTGGAGGTTGTCCGATCGATGCTTTGCAGGCTGTCACGGAGGCGCGCCACGAGTTTTTCGCTTTCCGCGATATGCCGCCGGTAGCCCGAAGCGTTGCCCGCATCGATATACATGCTCCAGGAATCGGTGTATTCCATGTCCATCAGGACATTGAACCGGGAGACATCGACCGAGATGTCGATTATGTCCACCACGCGGCCGAGTTCGGTGGCCTTGAGCGTGAGCTGCCGCACCTGGTAAACCGCGAACCAAGCGGCCCCAAGCAACGGGGCTGCGACCATGAGCAGCATGGCCTTGCGAAGTCCAAAATTTAATTTCATCAGTGCAGACGGTGCGATGACCGGATGAGTGGGCAAAGGTGACGTTGACCCATACAGTCTCTTAATCGGACTGAAAGGGACCGGCTTCAGTGTTATCTGGAGGAGCGAACGTTTTCGGGCTCGGGGAAGGACCGCCCAATGGGCATATTCCGACTGCTTGCCGCATCGGACGGGGCACTCCGCCTGCGGCCACCGCATGGGCCACGCCGACATGGCTTTACCTCATCTCCAAGTTCCGCTTTGTTGGAGGTTCCCCGGTGCGCGCCAACCCGGCGGGCAGATCCCTCCGCTCCGGCATCCATTTTCCCCCATGACCACTCCCATCGATCGCCGCAATTTTCTCAAGGGTCTGTCGGTGGTCACCGCCGCCGGCATGCTCCAGCTCAAGGGCCAGGCCGCGACTCTGCCCGTGCCCACCGCGGCCAAGCTGCCGCGTTGGCGGGGTTTCAATCTGCTGGAAAAATTCATCGCCCGCGTGGAAAACGCGCCGTTCCGCGAATCGGACTTCGCCTGGATGGCGGAGTGGGGCTTCAACTTCGTGCGGCTGCCGATGTCCTACCATTGTTGGTCCGATCCGCACGATTGGCGCCTGATTCGCGAGCAGGTGATGAAGGAGATCGATGAGGCCGTGGCTTTCGGGCGGCAGCATGGCATTCATGTCTGCCTGAATTTCCATCGCGCCCCGGGCTACTCGGTCGATCGCGCGCAACAGGAGCCGTTCAATCTCTGGTCCGATGAGACCGCCCTCGAGGCGTGCGTCTATCACTGGCGACACTTCGCCGCCCGTTACAGGAACATCCCGAACTCCGCGCTCAGCTTCGACCTGATCAACGAGCCGGCCATGAAGACCGACAAGGTGATGCTCGACGACGCCACCTACTTCCGCGTGGCGAAGGCCCTCGTAGAGGCGATCCGCGCCGAGAGCCCCGACCGGCTGATCATCGCCGATGGACTCGTCTGGGGCCGCATCCCCGTGCCCGCGCTGGCCGGGCTCGGCATCGCGCAAAGCACGCGGGGCTACGATCCGATGGTGGTCTCGCACTGGAAGGCCGACTGGGTTGGCGGCGCGGACCAATGGGACCGGCCGACCTGGCCGCTGCCGGCGACGCCGGCGCGGGTGGCGGGCGACCGGCAGCAGCTCGCGGACTTTCTCCGGATTTTCAAAGGCAACCCGATCGTCCAGCGCTCTGCGAACAACAATGCCACGGCCGACGACTGGAACCGCGCGCGGCTCGTGCGCCAGCTCATCAAGCCGTGGCAGGAGCTCGAGGCGATGGGCGTGGGCGTCCACGTCGGAGAATGTGGTGCGCACAACCGCACGCCACACGACGTGGCGCTGGCATGGCTGCGCGACCTGACCGGCTGCTGGAAGGAGGCCGGCTGGGGCTGGGCGCTCTGGAATCTGCGCGGCACCTTCGGCATCCTCGACAGCAAGCGCACCGACGTGAAATATGAGAGCTTCCGCGGCCACGAACTGGACCGTGCCATGCTCGAGCTCCTGCGCAGCGCCTGACTGCGCTTCGGCTTGGTCGGAATGTAGGAGCCTGCGTGCAGGCGATTCAAGATACGGCCCCCCAGCGTGCATTCCAAATCGCCTGCAAGCAGGCTCCGACAAATGAAAACCGGGGCCGCGGTTTAATGACCGGCGTTGGCCGGCTTGGGCAGTCCGGGGTAATTTGGTTCGAGCCAGCGGGCTTTCGCGTAGGTGGCCTCGGCGTCCTTGGCGCGGCCCAGCGCCTGCTGCGCGCGTCCGAGGGCGATGAGTGTATCGACGTCATCGTCGATCCAGCCGACCGCGCGTTCCAGCAGCGGCAGCGCCGCGGCGGGCGCACCGCGGGCGACGAGCATGGCGCCGGTGTTGCGCGCCAGCATCCAGTCGTCGGGCGCGAGTTCGAGGGCGCGCCGCGCGAGTTCATCCAGTGCGGCCGTGGCGTCGGCCTGGGCGAGCAACTGGCCGGCCTGCTCGGAACGGCGTTCCCAGACATACCGGCGCGAGGCGATGTCCGCCTGGCCGGTGAAGGGCGGTTTGCGGAAACGGTTGAGCAACTCCTGGCCGATCATGGCCTGTTCGTAGGTGTTGTAACCGAGCCGCAGCCGCGCCTCGTTGTAGTCAAACGGAGCGGGCACCGGTCCGGTGAGGAGGCCGCGCCGCGCCAGCTCGGCGGCGATGCGGGGGAAGAGTTCGCCCGCGGCCTCATAGGTGCCGCGCAGGGTGAGGTGAACGTGCTCGTAGAGCAGTTCATCGCCCGCGATGCCGTGCGCACTGTGCGCCGCGAGGGCCGACGCGAGATCCACCACCTCGAGTCCGGACGCTGGGCGGGCGCCGAGGTCACGGATGATCTGGTTGAGATTTGAGTCGGTGCGGAAGCGAAGCGTGTCGAGGTCGAGGGCGCGTTGGAGCAGATCGCGGGCTTCGGCATCGCGCCCGGCTTGCAGGACCAGCCGGCCGAGCCGGAAGATCAGCCCGGCGTGGCGGTCGTCGATGGCGGCGGCTGCCCGGTAGGCGGCCTCGGCGGCGGGCAGGTCGCCGGCGACCTGGGCCTGGGCCGCAGCCGCGAGGTGGGACTCCCACCGGGCCAGTTCCTCCGCGGTGAGCCCGGGACGGTGTCGCGACAGGAACGGGGCGAAGTCGCGCTGATTGGTCAGCACCGTGCAGAGCAAAGTCGTGGCGCCGGCGCGGCGGCCGCTGTCCGCGATGGCCAGCAGGTTGGCGCGGAAGTGCGCGCGCACCGCCTCAAGGCGCGGATCGTCCGCGGCGAGCTGCTGTTGCAGGAACATTTCCATGCCGCCCCATTCGGCGGGCGCGCCCCGCCGGCCGAGTGAGCCGAGCAGCTGGCCGGTGCGCGTGGTTTTGAGCCAGACGGCGGTGCGCAGGGCGGCCTCGCTGCGCCGGAAGGGCGCGAACACGCCGGCGGGCCCGAACGGGCCGATGACCTCGTTGTTGCCCTCGTAGACGATGAAGATGTCGGGCGCGAGCCGGGCACAGTCCGCCGCGATGCCGCGGACGAGGTGCGAGTTGATGGCGGTGACGCCGGCATTGACGACCTCGAAGCGCCCGGCGGGATAGGCCGCGCGCAGCATCGCTTCCAGCATCCGGGCGAGGGAGAAGGACGGCTCGGGGTCGCCCATCGCCGCCGAGCTGCCGAGCACAAAGATGCGACATGTGCCCGGGGCTTTTTTCAGGGGCAGCCGCACAGGTTGCGGGCGGCGCACGAGCGCCTCGGAAAAATACGGCGCGGTGCACCAGCGGTTTTCCCGCCAGACCGTTTCGCCGCCGGGCAGCGTCACCCGGCGGAAAAAATGCGCCGAGTGGCCGAACCCCGCGAACCGCAATCCCGCCTCGAGTCCGCCCAGCAGCAAGACCAGGGCGAGGCCGGCCAGAATGGCGGCGAAGAGCAGTTTGCGGGGCAACGAAATGACGGGGGCGGCCACGGTCAGAAAAGCGAGTAGATGAACGGCGAGATGGTGGAGACGCCCACGAGGAAGAGCGCCGCGAGCAGCAGGATCACGACCACGGGGACGATCCACCAGGCCTTGTGCTCGCGGGCGAAGGCCCAGAGCTCACGCAGCAGGCGGGCGAGGTTTTGCAGGGAGCGCATGCGTCAGTCGGGGGCGAAGGTGCGGGGGGAGGCCGGCCGGACGAAGCCGGCGGGCAGGTGGCGTTTCTCGATGAAAAATGGTCCGAGCGCGAGCGCATCCATCTCGGTGGCGAGGAATCCCGCGAGGGCCTCGCGCGGGTGGCCCACGGGCGGTTCGCCGCGGACATTGAACGAGGTGTTGACGAGCACGGGACAGCCGGTGCGGGCGGCGAAGGCGGTGAGCACGGCGTGCAACGCGGGGTTGGTGACGCGGTCGACGGTCTGCACCCGAGCGGAGAAATCGACGTGGGTGACGGCGGGAATGGTGGAGCGGACCTGCGGCAGGCGTCGGGCCCACGCGGGGGTGGCGGCCGCCGGGGCGGAACCTTTGTCATATAATATATGACAAACCGCCGCGCGCTGCGCCGCGGCGACCGGCGCGGTGAAGAGCATGTAGGGCGACGGCGCTGGCAGGTCGAAATACTCGGCGGCGCGCTCGGCGAGCACGACCGGCGCGAAGGGCCGGAAGGATTCGCGGAACTTGATCTTCAGGTTCAGCCGGCGCTGCATCTCCGGCGAGCGCGCGTCGGCGAGGATCGAGCGGGCGCCGAGGGCGCGCGGGCCGAATTCGGCGCGACCCTGGAAAAAACCGACAACCTCGCCCGCCTCAAGCCGCTCGGTGACGCGGGCGAGCACAGCTTCGGGCGCCAGTTTCTCGGCCGGCAGGCCGCGCGCCTCCAGAGCCGCGGCCATCTCCGTTTCGGAGAATTCCGGCCCGAGGAAGGCGCCGCGCATGGCGTCGTTCACGCCGTCGGCCGGACGCGGGCCCGTGGCCTGCGCATGATGGAAGGCGAGCGCCGCGCCGAGGGCGCCGCCGGCGTCGCCTGCGGCCGGTTGCACCCAGATCCGCTTGAAGGGGCCGTCGCGGAGCAAGCGGGCGTTGGCGACGCAGTTGAGTGCGACGCCGCCGGCGAGGCAGAGGTTTTCCTCGCCGGTCTCCGCGTGCAGGGTGCGGGCGAGCCGGAGCACGATCTCCTCGGTGACCTGCTGGATGGAGCGCGCGAGATCGCAGTGCGCCTGGGTGATCGGCTCGTCAGGCTGGCGTGGGGCGACATCAAGGAGCGCGGTGAAGCGGTCATTGGTCATCGTCTCGCCGTGCAAAAAGCCGAAACAGTCGAGGTTGAGGCGGAAGGATCCGTCGGGCTTGAGATCGAGCAACCCGCGCAGAATCGTGTTCACGAGGTGCGGTTCGCCGTAGGGCGCGAGGCCCATGAGCTTGTATTCGCCGGAATTGACGCGGAAGCCGCAGTGGTGGGTGAAGGCGGAGTAGAGCAGGCCGAGCGAGTGGGGAAAACGGAGTTCGCGGAGCAGCTCCAGATGATGGCCCGCGCCGCGGCCAAGGGCGGTGGTGGTCCATTCGCCGACGCCGTCGAGCGTGAGGATGGCCGCGCGCTCGAAGGGCGAGGGGAAAAATGCGCTGGCGGCGTGCGCCTCGTGATGGCCGGTGAAGTGCACGGGCACCGGGCCGCAGCCGAGCGTGCGGAGTTCGTCCTCGATCACGCCCGGCAGCCAGAGCTTTTCGTGCAGCCAGCCGGGCATCGCGGCGGCGAAGGCGCGGAAGCCGCGCGGGGCCACGGCGAGCGAGTTGGCCAGGATGCGTTCGAATTTCAGGAGCGGTTTCTCGTAGTAGACCACGGCATCCAGCGGTCCCTGAGCCCGGGTCAGGCACCAGGCAGCGGCGGCGCGGGGAAAAGCGGAGTCGTGCTTGATCCGGCTGAAGCGTTCCTCCTGAGCGGCAGCGACGATGACGCCGTCCTCCAACAGGACAGCGGCGGAGTCGTGGTAATACGCGCTGAGGCCGAGAAGGCGCATCAGAATTGCCGGTCGAAGCGCCCGGGGGCGGCGGGCGGCACGGGCTGCAGGTAGGTGACGGCGGCGGGGTCGGGCCGGCGCTGAAGCGGATCCTGCCCCGTGAGCGCGCGCCAGAGGCGCAGCGGGGTGAAGACGCCGAGATAGATCACCGCCAGCAGCAGCCAGGTGAGCCCGGCCTGCAGAAGGTGCAGAACCCGGTCCAAGATGCGCTGGACCGGCACGTAGTGCGGAGGGCTCAGCCACGCCAGCAACGCGAGACAGCCGGTGAGACCCGCGACCACGGCGGGGATGACTCCGCCGATCCGCCACCAGAGAAACACGGTGCCGGCGCAGGCCGCGGTGGCTTGGAGACGGGCGCGGGCGGGAGGGGCGAAGGCCATGCAAAAGGATGGGGAATGAACTGCCTGGGGCGCCAATAAAAAAGAGGGGAAGATGGCATCGTTTCCGGCGAAAATTGTTTCGCCGTGGCGCGGCGCGATCCACCATACTCGGTCATGCTCTGTCCGACTCCCCACCGCGCGCCGTGCTGCTTTGCTCCGAACGCCCGGGCAATGCGTTGGGGGGCGGTTTTCGCGGGTTTGATGGCCATGGCGACCATGTTGGCGGCGGATCGTCCCGCGAGTCCGGCTCCGGTGCCGGGTCCGGGCAGCGCCGAATTCTGCGATCCCAACGCCCCGGTGAAGCCGCAGCCGGCGGGCACGCGGCGGATGGTGGAGCGGCTGGCCGCGCTGGAGCCGGCGGCGAAGCCCTTTGTCCACCGCTTCCTCACCTCGAAGGCCATCGTGGTGCTGCGGGAGAGAATCGCGGGAACCGCTGCGATCGGGGATGTGCTGCCCCTCATGGGGCGGCTGGGCGAGGCCCTGGTGAATGACGGACAGAGCGAGGCGGCGCTGCGGGAATTCGAGGACTACGAACGCCTGGCGGCCGAGCACCACGTCAGCCTCAGTCCCGAGATCCAAAACAAGCTGTTGCTGATGGAGGCGGTCTGCAATCTGCGCATCGGCGAGCAGGAAAACTGTCTGGCCAACCACAACGCCGAGTCGTGTCTGTTTCCCATCCGCGGCGGCGGAGTGCACCAGCTCCCGCGCGGTTCCCGCGCCGCCATCGCGCTGCTCACGCGGCTCCTCGAGCGCGATTCCTCCCGCTTCGACGCGGGCTGGTTGCTGAACATCGCCTACATGACGCTCGGCGAATACCCCGACCACGTGCCGTCGCAGTGG
>JAYVZM010000402.1:0-8291 GCA_043783345.1 Verrucomicrobiota bacterium | reverse complement strand
TCAGCGACGACCTGAAGAAGACCCTGGTGGACGCCCAGAAGGCGCTGAAGTCCCTCGATGCCGCCGCCGTGCAGACGAAGGACTTCGTGCGGGACCAGGGCTCGGTCGGCGACGAGGTGACGCTCGCCCTGCACCAGGTGGCCGACGCCGCCGCGGCGCTGGAGCGCCTGGCCGACGCCCTCGACCGGAACCCGAGTTCGCTCCTCGTCGGCAAGAAAAAGAAGGAATGAGCTGGCAACCCGGAAAACCTGAAAACCTGAAATCCTGAAACATGAATACCCGACTTTCCGACCGCAGCCAAGAGTCCACCGTCGCCCGTCCACTGTCTACCGTCCACTGTCCTCCGACTTCCGTCCTCTGTCTTCTGACCTTTGTCCTCTGTCTCCTCTCCAGCTGCAACCTCCCCCAGCCGCAGGCGGACACGGTGCGCTATTTCACGCTGGGCGGCGGTGCCCTCGCGGCGGCGCCGGTGGCGAACGCCACGCAGGTGCGGCCGGTGCAGCTGGCGGGTCACCTGCAAGGCCGCTCAATGGCCGTCCGGGTGGCCGAGCACGAGGTGATCTACCTGGAGGATGTGCACTGGGCGGAGCGGCTCGACACCAGCCTGACCCGGCTGCTCCAGGCCCGCTTGGGCACGGTGGGCGGCGGCGCCACGGTCACGGTGGAGGTGTCGCGTTTTGAGCTGGTGCGTTCCGAGGGCAACCGCGTGCAACTGGCGGCCACGTATACGCTGCTGCCCGCCGGAGCCGGCAAGGACGCCGCCCAGCGCGGCGTGTTTACTTCGTCTCCGCGCACCTGGGACGGCAAGGACCCCGGAGTCCTGGTCAGCCAGATGCGCGAAGCCGCCGGAGAACTCGGCGATGCCTTGGTGGCAGCGCTGGAAAAGAAGTAGGATCGATATGGAGGAGCTTGCGCGCAAGCGATGGAGGCGGGGTGCCTGACCCCGCGAGGCATGGGCTGCGAAAAACAGAAACCCGCGGGGCGAGGGCGCCCGCCTCCCTTTGGAATTGCGGCCCGACCCCTTAAAACAGTTTGCACGGCGGGCTCTTGCTGGCATGGTTTTGGCTGAGAGCAGAGCCACCATGATTCCACCGCGATGAGTTCCGCCTATTCCGTCTTCCGTTTCGGTCTGGAAAAAGACCCCGCGGGAAAGCTGACGCAGCGGGTGAAAAAATGCGGGCAATACTCAAGCGTCGAGTCGGCCTTCGACAAAGCGCGCGAGGCGGCGCTGCGGGAGTGGGAGGAGGCCCTCGCGATGCCCGACGGCGACGTGCGGGTGAAGGAGATCCGTGTCACCGACACGGAATGGGGCTACGATCTGAAGCACGACCACCTCACCGTCGCCCGCTTTTGGGTCCACGACGGCCAGCCGAAGGAGCTGGAGTGAGTCTTTTGGGGGCGGGGCGCCCTCGCCCCCCGGGGATCCCGTCTTCGAATGTAGCCGCCTCAGCCGTGGGCCAGCGTCCATGAGTGGTTAACTCCCCTGCGCCCTCCGTGATCTCTGAGTTAAACCGGTTGGATTGGATCCTTCGTGGTTAAACCCCTCCGGTGAACAGTGCACCGGTATGGAGGTTGACGCCCTTCGCCCCGCTGGTTGGCTTCTCACCGGAAGCCATGAATGTCCGTTTCACCCCCCTGCTCCTGCTCGCCGCGTTCGCCTGGTCGACCGCGCCGGCCCCCGCCCAATCCACCGCCCAGGAGGAACGCATCGGGGCGGCGTTCGTCCTCGCCCTCGGGCGCGCTCCGTCCGCCGGCGAGCCCGGGCAATGGAGCCAGCAGGGCAAGCTTTCGGTGGCGGAGCTCGTCGCCCGCCTGCAACAGCAGAGCGACCCTGGCGCGCGGCGCGCCCTGGTGGTCCAGACCTGCGCTGACGCCTTCGGCCGCGCGCCCGCCGGAGGAGAGATCGACGCGTGGTCCGCCGGCCGGCCGACCTACACCGGGCTGATGAAGCAGCACGTGCAGTGGCTGGCCGAACATCCCAAGGAATACGGTCAGGTCATCGAGCGCGCGTATCAGCGGGTCATGCGCCGCCCGGCTTACGCCGAGGAAATCGACTACTGGAACGCCCGGCCTGTCCTCTCGTATGCGCTGCTGTGCGGCTGCATCGAGGATTGGGCCCGTCGCAACGCCCCGGGGTTGATGGCCACGACGGGCACGCCCACGGTTTCCGTCCACAGCGCCTGGCTCACCACGGTCCGGCTCTCGCCCGCGGTCGCGGTCGAGGCGCGGGCCGCCACCGGCCTCTTCCCCGCGGGCGACGCGAACCTGGCGGCAGCCACGGGACGCAACCTCATCGCCGCCGGCGCCGGCAGCGTCGTCACCAGCGGAGGCATCCACTTCGTGGCGGCCGGGCGCGCCCACTTGGGGCCCGCCGGCCGGCCCGCGAAGCCGGAGTGAGCCGGTCGATTGCTGGTTGTGGGCAGGCACTCCCGAACTGCCATTGACCGCCGCCGCTCCTCCGGTCATTTCCTTTTTTCAACGGACCAGAATCAAGCACGCTGCGCACCGGCCCGGGCCAGGGACGGGGCGCAGCATACCTGGCCCGCGCTTGCCGCAACCCCGGCTCTCCGCTCTGCTCCAGCCTGCACTCCCCATGCCGATATCGAAGATCATCCTTGAGCGCATCGAGACCTTCCGGCGCAACCTGGACTCCTACCTCAGCCCGGACTACGAGGAGGCGCAGGTCCGCCAGGAGTTCCATCAGCAGGATGGGGAGCCCAGTTTGTCAGCCGCCCCTATTGACCTGATCGCCCGGCAGCTCGATGATCTGTGCCGCGACGTGGATGATTGAAGCATGGAAACCAAAGCATTCGCTCATTTCGTTTTTGTGGACTTTGAAAATGTCCCGAAGGTCGATCTTGCCATAGTGCAGGGCCCGTCGGTCCATGTTACGCTCCTGATCGGGAAGAAGCAGACGAAGCTCGATCTGTCCCTGGTGCAGCAAATGCGCCGGGTGCCCGACCAAGTGGAACTGGTGGAGGTCGGCGCCTCCGGACACAACGCGCTCGACATGACTTTGGCCTGTTATCTCGGGCAGGCCGTGCAGCGCACGCCGGCGGCGCAGTTCACCATCGTTTCCAAGGACAAGGACTTCGAGCCGATGATCGGCCACCTTTCAGGCAAGGGCACCAAGGTTATTCGCTGCGACACCTTTGCCGCCGCGTTCCAGCCGGCGCCCAGGAAACCAGCTGCCGCACCCAAGGCGACTCCTCCGGCCAAGGCGCTCCCGGCGCCCAAGCCCGTTCCAACGTCGAAGAAACAGAAATCGGAGGAGAAATTTCTCAAACTCATCACCCACCTGAAACTCAATCATCCGAAAACACAGGCGACTTTGGCGCGGTCAATCGCGACCTACTACGGCAACAAACTTACCCTGCAAGCAGTCGAGGATGTGCTAGAGGAGTTGAAGAGTCGAAATGTCCTGGCGATCGACGACGCGGGGAAAGTCAGCTATGCGTAGCTGCGCCTGCGGCTTCGGGTTACTCCGTTTGGCTGGGGTCCGGCTTGCGGCTTAAAGCTTATCGCTTACCGCTATCGCCGCCGGCTGATCAGGACCCGTGCGGCCTGGTCCAGAGGGGCTTGCCGGTCTCGGCCGGCTTGGCCTTCGGTCCGAGGTGATGCGGCACGTGTGGCGTCCGGGCGGCATCCTTCTGCATCGCGGCCTTGACGACCTCCTGCTCCGTCTGCGCGGGTGAGAGGTGATACTCGACCTCGCTTTTGGCGGCCGTTGCCGCCCGGGCGCGTTCGGCGAATGTGCGGGCTGTCCGGTCTTCGCTCAACTGCCACTCGGCCTCGAGCCAGATTTCCGTGTCGCAACCGTCAGGGCATTCCCGATCACGCCAGAGAAGCAGGGCATGCAGGGCGATTTCATCGTGGGTGGGTGTGGGCATAAGATGTGGGTGTTGTAGAACGTGACCGCCACCGCCGCCACCGGGTTCCGGCATTCGGCGGGTTGCGGCAGTTGGCGTGGGCAAAAAGTAGAAAGCTGAAAGCTGAAGGTTGAAAGGAGGGGAACTGGGGGATCCTCGGCGGCATTATCCGGGTCTCCGGTTGCGGGGCGGGGGGTTCCGGCGTAAGGTGAGGGCATGAGCCGAGCCTTCACCCGCGAGGACGACGCCCGCGATGTTGTGGTGCCGAAACAGGCGTCGCCACTTCCGCCGGGCGCGCGCAACTACCTGACCGCCGCCGGCGCGCAGCGGCTGCGCCGCGAACTGGCCCGCCTGGTGGACGAGGACCGGCCCCGCCTGATCGCGGCATCAGCCGCGGCCGGGAGCGCGGGGGCTGACGCCAACCAGGAATTGCAGGTCGTCGAGCATCGCATCGCCTACCTGCAACAAAGCCTCGTCACGGCCCAGGTCTCCCCGCCGCCACCCCGGCCGCACGAGGTCGTCCGTTTCGGCGCGACGGTGACGGTGCGGGATTCGGGCGGTGCCGAGACGACCTACCGGATCGTCGGGGTGGACGAGACCGATCCCGCCAAAAACGAAGTGAGCTGGCTCTCGCCGATCGCGCGGGCGCTGTTGAATGCCCGGCGTGGCGACAGGGTGCCGTTCAAGTTTCCCGGCGGTCTGACGCAGTTGGCGATTACCGGCATCCGGTATGAGGAGTGAGGCCGGGTGCGGAGCGGAGGGAGCGATTCGTCCACTTACCCACGCTCGTGGCTACGGCTGCCAGCGGCGCGGCGGCAAGCGCCGGCCCTGCAAAACGCGGAGCTGGGCGCCGTTCGCGGGCTTCGCGGGGAAAAGGGCGGCCGGGCCGCGCCTTGACGGGCGCGGCTACCGTTCACTTCAGCGCGGCGGCGATGCGGGCGAGGGCTTTTTCGACGCTGGCGCGGGAGTTGAAGGCGCTGATGCGCACGTGGCCTTCGCCGCACTTGCCGAAACCGGCGCCGGGGGTGACGACCACCTGGGCCTGGGTCAGCAGCCGGTCGAAGAATTCCCAGGAATCGCGGCCGGTGTTGATCCAGAGGTAGGGGGCGTCGTCGCCGCCGATGCAGCTCATGCCGAGCTTCGTCATGGCGTCGCGGATCAGCTTGGCGTTGCCGAGGTAAAAATCGGTGAGCGCGCGCGTCTGCGCCCGGCCCTCGGGCGTGTAGACGGCGGCGGCGGCCTGTTGGACGGGGTAGGAGACGCCGTTGAACTTCGTCGTGTGCCGGCGATTCCAGAGGGCGTGGACGGCGTGCAGGTTGCCGGCGACATCGCGGGCCTGCAGGGTCTTCGGCACGACGGTGTAGGCGCAGCGCAGGCCGGTGAAACCGGCGAGTTTGGAGAAGCTGCGGAACTCGATCGCCACGTCGCGCGCGCCCTCGATCTCGTAGATCGAGCGCGGGATGCCGGGCGTGCGGATGTAGGACTCGTAGGCGGCGTCGTAGAGGATGAGGGCGCTGTGCCGCTTTGCGTAGGCGACCCAGGCGGTGAGCTGCGCCCGGGTGGCGACGGCGCCCGTGGGATTGTTCGGGAAGCAGAGGTAGATCAGGTCGACGGGCTCGCCGCCGGTGGGCGGCGCCGGCACGTAGCCGTTGGCGGCGGTGGAATCGAGGTAGGTGATGCCCGCGTAGCGGCCATCGACATTCGCGCCGGTGCGGCCGGCCATGACATTGGTGTCGACGTAGACCGGGTAAACGGGGTCGGGAATCGCCAGGCGGGTGTCGTGGGCGAAGATTTCCTGGATGTTGGCAACGTCGCACTTGGAGCCGTCGCTGACGAAGATCTCGTCGGCCTCGATCTTCGCGCCGAGGGCCTGGAAGTCGTGCCGGGCGGCGGCTTCGCGGAGGAAGGCGTAGCCCTGCTCGGGCCCATAGCCTTTGAAGGTGGCGCGGTGGGCCATCTCGTCGGTGGCGGCGTGCAGCGCCGCGATGCACACCGGCGGCAGCGGTTCGGTGACGTCGCCGATGCCGAGCCGGATGACCGGCTGGTCGGGATGGGTCGCGACATAGGCGTTCACGCGCTTGGCGATGTCGGCGAAGAGATAGGAGGCCTTCAGTTTGGCGTAGTTGTCGTTGAGGCGGATCATGGCATGAAAAGTAGCGAGTAGCGGGTAGTGAGTAGCGACCAGGAGGCGAGCACGAATGTTACCGTTTTGATCGGCACCGCCAAGCGAGAGGCATTCAACGGCACTTTGTCGTGCTCGCTACTCGCTACTGACTACTCACTCCTGTCCGAGCGAATGCGAGGCTTGATAAAGTTAATCGCTTCTGGATAGATCAAGCCAGTTTCGGCGACGGGCCGGTTTGATGCAGGTCGGGCTTTGGGCCGGACAGTCAACTGCCGCATGTCGGGCATAAGCCCGACCCGCAAAACAGCCTGCTGTCGGAGAAATTACTTATATCCCAACCGACCATGCAAAAGATCGACAAAATAGATGCGATGCGGGAGGCGGCGGGGGCGCTCCGCCTGAGCGGCCGGCGCCTGGCTCTGGTGCCGACGCTGGGGGCGTTGCACGCCGGACACGCGAGCCTGATCCGGCTCGCGCGGACCAAGGCCGACGCCGTCGTGGTGTCGACCTTCGTGAATCCGCTGCAATTCGGGCCGAGCGAGGATTTGTCGCGCTACCCCCGCACGCCGGGGCCGGACGCGGCACTGGGTGAACAGGAAAAGGTGGAGGTGTTGTTCGCGCCGACCACCGAGGAGATGTTTCCGCGCGGGTTTTCCACGTCGCTGCAGGAGGAGGCGGTGAGCAAGCCGCTGTGCGGTGTGGCGCGGCCGGCGTTGTTCCGCGGCGTGCTGACATGCTGGCTCAAACTGTTCAACATCGTGCAGCCGGCCGTCGTGGTGCTGGGCGAAAAGGATGCCCAGCAGGTGGCGGTGGTGCGCAAGGTGGCGGCAGACCTGCTGCTGCCGCTGGAAATCGTGTCCGGCCCGACCGTGCGCGATGCCGATGGCCTGGCGGTGAGCGCGCGCAACAATTATCTGACGCCGAACCAGCGCGAGGAGGCGCTCGCGGTGTTCAGCGCCCTGCGCAAGGCGCGGGAAATGGTGGAGGCGGGCGTCAAAAGCCCCGACCGGCTGGTGGCGGAGGTCACGCACCTCATCGCCGCGAAGCGCCGGCTGCGGATGATCTACATTGCCGTCGTGGACCGGCACACGATGGAGCCGTTGCGCGAGGTTGTCCCCGGCCAATGCCTGCTCGCCATCTCCTTCTGGGTGGATGAAGTCCGGCTGACGGACAACATGCCGTTGTGAGCTGCACCAGGGGTGTGAATAACTTGTCAGTCCAGACGATTTGCCGCTCTGAAAAGAGCCCAGTCAGCTTGCTGTGAACAGCTGGGGGACACCCGGGTGAGTTGAATTGAAACCGCTCCCGCCCGAAGACGCCTCTTCGCAGGCGTTGCAGAATAAGGACCGGTGATGCTGCGCGAGTCTGCCGCTAAACCCCTGCGGAGAAGTAAGTAAAAACGGCCCTGCTGGGGGCCGAGAGACTTCAGCCGAATGTTTTGGAGATTTCTTGAAGGGAAATGCCTTGGTGCGCACTCGGAGGGGGCCCGTCATTCGGCCGCGAGCGGGGGAGAGTTATGGCGAGGTTGCGCCGGGGCAAATTACGACTGTGAAGAAAGATGCCCGGCGGGCGGGCACGACAAAGACTGCGAGGTTGTATTTTTCAGCTATCTTTGTGACGACTGGAGTGTTGTGAGCACCCAATTTCCCGCCAAACCCCGCATCGTGATCATCGGTGCCGGCGCCCTCGGTTGTTACTATGGTGCGCGGCTGGCCAAGTCGGGGGAGGACGTGCATTTTCTCGTGCGCACCGGCCGGGCCGCCCTGATGGCGCGGGGCATCCGGGTCAAGACGCCCACCGAGCGCATCCATCTGCGCAAAGTGCAGGTGTATGGCTCCGCGGTCGAGATCGGTCCGTGCGATCTGGTGATCCTGGCGATCAAGGCGACGTCGAACGATGTGCTCAAAACCCTGCTGCCTCCGCTGCTCGGGCCCGAGACGATCGTGCTCACTTTGCAAAACGGCCTCGGGGTCGAGGAACCGGTCGCGGAAATCGTCGGTCCGGGCCGGGTGCTCGGGGCGATTTGCTACATCGGCTGCATGCGCACGGCGGCGGGCGTGGTGGATTGCTCGTTTCCCGGGCTGATGACGATTGGCAAGTTCGGCAAGCCCGCCGGTGAGCGCACGCAGGCCGTCGCCAGCCTTTGGCGCCGGGCGGGGGTCAAATGCGGAGCCCAGAACAATCTCGAGGCCCAGCGCTGGCACAAACTCGTGTGGAACGTGCCGTTCAACGGCCTCGCCATCGTCGGGGGCGGCATCACGACCGATGTCCTGCTCGCCGACGAGGGCCTGCGCACG
>JAYVZM010000401.1:0-8292 GCA_043783345.1 Verrucomicrobiota bacterium | reverse complement strand
CTGGAACCGGCCGCCGGCAAAGCCAACTGGAATCTCTTTGCCATGGCCCGCGAAGGCCTGCGCTACGAACTGGCGGGCGCCTTCAAGGAAGCGCTCCGGAAAAAAGAAACCGTGGCGCTGCGGGGACTCACCGTCGGGACCAACGGCGGCAAGCAACGCGTGGATGTGACCGTCCAACGACTCGAAGAACCCGGCCCGCTCCAGGGGTTGGTGATGATCGTTTTCACCGACGTGGCGGAGCCCGTGGCCGCCCTGGCGGCGGGCCGGGCGCCAAAGCCTCACGCCCGCAGCGCGCAGGTGGCGGAGCTGGAGCTGGAACTCCTGCAGGTCCGCGGCGAGTCGCGGGCCACCCACGAAGAGATGCAGACCTCGCAGGAGGAACTCCGGTCCGCCAACGAAGAGCTGCAATCCACCAATGAGGAAATACAGTCCACCAACGAGGAACTCATGACCTCGAAGGAGGAGATGCAGTCGATGAACGAGGAACTCCAGACGGTGAACGTCGAGTTGCAGACCAAGGTGGACGAGCTTTCGCGGGCCAGCAACGACATGAAGAATCTGCTCAACAGCACGGATATCGCGACCCTGTTTCTGGACAAGAAGCTCAACGTGCGGCGGTTCACCCCCCAGACGACGAAAATCATCAAGCTCATCGCGGCCGACGTGGGCCGGCCCATCACCGACCTGGCCTCGGAGTTGAACTACCCGGAACTGGCCGACGATGCGCGGGAGATTCTGCGGACCCTGGCCTCGGCGGAAAAAGCGATCGGCGCGCGCGACGGCCGCTGGTTCACCGTGCGCATCATGCCCTACCGCACGATGGACGACCGGATCGACGGGGTCGTGATCACCTTCGCGGACATCACCGTGGCCAAAACACTGGAGGTGCAGTTGCGGGATAAGCACGCGCTGCTCGAAAAATTCAGCGCGGGGCAGTCGGCGAAGCTGGCCAAGGGCGGAAAGCGGGCGCCAGCGGCGGCGACCGCCCCCCAACGAACCAAGGACGCCGGGGAAGCGCGGCGCTCCCGCAAACCCTGAAACGTCCCGCCATGCCGACCGAGCCGACTCCCTCCGCCCGGGCCGCCGGACTGCGCCGCAGCGCCGAAGCCCGGCTGCGGAAACGGCGGGAGAATCAGCCGCCGAAGGCGGGCGACGCGAAATCAGGAGCGGATCCCCGGCGCCTGCTCCACGAATTGCAGGTTCACCAGATTGAACTGGAGATGCAGAATGCGGAGCTCCAGGAAGCCCGGGACCGGGTGGAGACGGAACTGGAAAAATACAGTGAGCTCTACGATTTCGCCCCGGTGGGCTACCTGACCCTGGGCCGCGAAGGCGCCATCCAAGAGGCCAACCTGGCCGGGGCCAATCTGCTGGGGATCGCCCGGGCCGCGTTGGTTAAACAGCGCTTCGGTTTTTTCGTTTCCCCGGAGGACCGCGATGTCTTCGACGCTTTTCTCCAGCAGGTATTCGAAAGTGGCGCCAGGAAAGAATGCGAAGTGAGGCTCCTGCTGAAAGGCGGAACCCCGGTTGACGTGCGGATCGGGGCCAATCTTTTTGACTCGGGCCAGGCGTGCCGGGTGGCGGTGACCGACATCACCAAACACAAGCTCGCGGAGGCCGCCACCGCGCAATTGGCGGCGATCGTGACCTCTTCGAGCGATGCCATCATCGGATATGACCTGAACAGCATCGTCACCAGCTGGAATGCCGGCGCGGAAAAGCTTTTCGGTTATTCCGCGGGCGAAATGGTGGGCGGGCCGATTGCGCGGCTGATTCCATCCGACCGTCAGCATGAGGAAGAGCAAATCATGGGCCGGACCAGGAAAGGAGAAAGCGTGGAGCATTTCGAGACCCTGCGCGTGGCCCAGGATGGCCGGCTGCTCGACGTATCGGTGACGGTCTCGCCCATCAGGTATGCCGCCGGCAAAATCGCCGGGGCTTCAATGGTGGTGCGCGACATCACCGATCGCAGGCAGGCGGAGGCCAAGGTGCGCGTTTCTGAAATCCGCTACCGCCGTCTCTTTGAAGCGGCGCACGACGGCATCCTCCTCCTCGACCCCGGCACCTGCAAAATCACCGACGCCAATCCGTTCATGACGAAGTTGCTGGGCTACCCGCATGACCAGTTGGTCGGGAAGGAACTGTTTGAGATCGGTCTGCTCAAGGATGAAGCCGTGAGCCGGGAAATGTTCCGGAAACTGACCCGAAGGCACGAAGTCCGCTACGAAGACTTGCCGCTCGAAAGCCAGGGAGGCCGGCATCAGGAAGTGGAGGTGGTGGCCAGCCTTTATGTGGAGAACGACGTCTCCGTCATCCAATGCAACATCCGCGACATCACGGCGCGCAAGCACGCCGAGGATGTCTTGCGCCGCAACGAGGCGCTCTTCTCCGCCCTCGTCGAGCATGCGCCCGTCGGCGTCTATGTCGTCGATGCCAGGTTTCGCCTGCTGCAAATCAACTCCAAGGCGCGGCCCGTTTTCGGCAAAGTCGCCCCCCCTCTGGTCGGCCGGGATTTTTCTGAAATCATCCATGTCCTTTGGCCGAGGCGCGCCGCGGATCAAGTCGTGGAACGTTTCCGGCACACGCTGAAGACGGGGGAGCCTTATCAGGCGGCCGAGTTTACCGAGCGCCGCAAGGATACCGGCGTGCGGGAGATATACGAATGGCAGATCCAACGCGTCATCCTGCCCGCCGGCGGACATGGCGTGGTTTGCTTTTTCAACAACATCACCGCGCGCAAGCGGGCGGAGGCCACGCAACACCGTATTGACATGCTTTTCGCCATCAACCGAGGGTTGGAGGAGGAAATCAGGCGGCGTCGGACCGTGGAGACGGCCCTCAAGAAAAGCGAGCAAAGCGCCCGGCAATTGCTGGCCCAGTCGCGTCTGCTGCAGAAAAAACTGCGCCAGATGTCCCACCAGATCCTGCTGGTGCAGGAGAACCAGCGCAAGGAGATCAGCCGCGAGCTGCACGACAAGATCAGCCAGCTTTTGATCGGCATCAACGTCCAGCTGGGCGTCTTCGCCCAGACGGCGGCGATCGACCCGCAGGGCATCCGGCGCACCCTCGCCCCTGTGCGCCGGCTGGTGGCGAAATCCGTGCGCGTCGTGCATCGGTTCGCCCGCGAACTCCGGCCGGCGGCGCTGGACGATCTCGGCCTGATCCCGGCGCTCCGCTCCTATATCGACGACCTCCCCAAGCGGAAAAACCGGCGGATTGAGTTCGCGGCCTTCGTCGGCGTCGAGGCCATGGCCATGGACAAACGGACGGTGCTCTACCGCGTCGCGCAGGAGGCGCTCACCAACGTCACCCGGCATTCCGGAGCCAGCGTGGTGAAAGTAAGCATTTTCAAGGCCCGGAGTGGTGTGTGCCTGGAAGTCGCCGACAACGGCAGGTCCTTCGACGTGGCCCGCCTCTCGTCCCCCCGCTGGAGCCAGCGCCTCGGCCTGACCGGCATGCGCGAACGCGTGGAGATGGTCGGCGGCCGGTTCGGCATCGTCTCCGCTCCCGGCGCCGGCACGGTCGTCCGCGCCGAGATCCCCTTCGGCAACATCAAGCTGGGCAGCTAACGCGGTGTCCGAGAAGTTCGTTTCATATTGTAGGAGCCTGCTTGCAGGCGATTCATGGTCGCAGGGGGCCTCCGTGCGGTGAAATCGCCTGCAAGCAGGCTCCTACAACAAGAACCACGTCGGAAAATCATGCAGCGAACTTACCTGACAGGATACTACCCCGCCTCCGTCGGAACCAACGTTGGGTTGAACGCCCCATTGTGAGGCAGCCGGTCGCCCTGCATGCTGAGGTGTGAAGAACCATCCACAGCCCACGAATCAGGGGTTGCCCTGCGTCCTGACGATCAACGGCGGCTCGTCGAGCATCCGGTTCGCAGTGTTTGAGATTGGTGAAACGCCGCGGCGCCGCCTCTCCGGAAAAATCGAGCGCCTCGGGATGCGCGGCACGACTCTGATCGTCAGCGGTCCCGCGGGAAAGCCGCCGACGCCACACCGCCGGGCCGCGTCCGACCACCGCACCGCCGCGGGCTTTCTGTTGGACTGGCTTGAGGCGCAGCCGGTCTGCGCGTCGGTCATGGCCGTGGGCCACCGCGTCGTGCACGGCATGAAGCACACGAAACCGGAACGCCTCACCCCGAAACTGCTCGCGGAACTCCGCCGCCTCGCGCCGTATGATCCCGATCATCTGCCGCGCGAGATCGAGCTGATCGAGGCGGTCCGGCAGCGTCAGCCGCGGCTGCCGCAGGTGGCGTGCTTCGACACCGCGTTTCACCGTTCCATGCCGCGCGTGGCCCGGCTGCTGCCGATTCCGCGGCGCTATGCGACCCGGGGCGTCGAGCGTTACGGCTTTCACGGGTTGTCCTACGCTTACTTGCTGGAAGAACTCGGGCGCCTCGATCCCCGGGCCGCGCAAGGCCGGGTGATCCTCGCGCACCTGGGCAACGGCGCCAGCCTGGCCGCCGTGCACTGCGGCAAAAGCATCGACACGAGCATGGGCTTCACGCCCGCCGCGGGCCTGATGATGAGCACCCGCTCCGGCGACCTGGATCCGGGACTGCTGGCGTTCCTGGCCCGGAGCGAACGGATGACCGCAGCGCAATTCGGCCGGATGGTGAACCACGAATCCGGGCTGCTCGGCGTCTCTGGAACCAGTTCGGATTTGCGCGATCTGCTGGCGCGGGAGTCCGGCGATCCCCGCGCGGCGGATGCCGTGGCGTTGTTCTGTTACCAGGCGAAAAAGTGGATCGGATCCTATGCCGCGGCCCTCGGGGGCCTGGACGCGCTCGTCTTCGCCGGCGGCATCGGCGAAAACGCGCCCGTCATCCGCGCGCGCATTTGCGCCGGCCTCGGCTTTCTCGGCGTCAAACTGCACCCGGCTCGCAATGCGCGGAACGCCCCGCTGATCTCGCGGGGCCCGGTCGCCGTGCGGGTCATTCGCACCGACGAGGAATTGATGATCGTGCGCTCCGTGTGCGGCACGCTCGGCTTGGGTGGGGCGATGTGCTCCCGCGGTGCGGGCGCGGCGGTTTGTGGCGCAACCATCGCTCGTTAGGGTTTGGCCCCATAGCAATGAAACGGCCCGGGAGGTAGCTTACTCCATCTCTCGATCACGCGGGCATTTTTGCTCGCAGGTCAGGGCGGTGGATCAAATCGAAAAGACCGGACCAGCATCCCATGAGCCCAGAACCCTCGGAAACCAAAAAGAATTTCAGCAAGGACCTGAAGACCTTCGAGCAACTCCCCGTCAAATCCCGGGAGCTGGAGCTGCTCAAGGACCAGGCGGAGAAGGCGACCGGCCAAGAAAGCGTCGCACTCAATCAATTGATTCGGGACAAGTCCAAATAAGGAGTATCCTGTCAACCTGGACCACTGTCGCGGCACCGCTGGCCACCCGGGCTCTGGCCCGGCCATCCGCGTCCCGTCAGATGCACACTAGGAAATGAAACCGGAGGAAATCGTGAGGGTGAACCCGGAACTGTCACGGCGGTGGCGTTACGGTGTCGTGTTCGTTGCGCTGGCCGGACTGGGCGTGCTGCTCTGGATCGCCCTCAACACCTATCGGGGCGATGTGGGGACGCCGATCCCCGCACGGGTCGTGGACCCGGCCGGCCAGACCGTGTTTACCGGAAAGGACATCATTGCCGGCCAACAGGTATTCCAGAAACACGCGTTGATGGAGAATGGCACGATCTGGGGCCACGGCGCCTATCTTGGCCCGGATTTTTCGGCGGCCTACCTGCACCAGCTGGCACTCGACACCAAGAATCCGGCCACGCTCGCCGAGAACCGGTATGACCGCCAGACCGGCACGCTCCGGTTTACGGCGTCCGAAGCGGCGTCCTACCGCGGCCAGATCGGGCAATGGAAAAAATACTTCGACGGCTCCACCGCCAGCCGCGGCCTGTCCGCCAAGACGATCGGCGATCCGGAGGAATTGCGCGAGCTGGTGGCATTCTTTGCCTGGACGGCGTGGGGAGCGGCGGCGCGCATGCCGGGCAAGCCCTACTCCTACACGCAGAACTTCCCCTATGAGCCGCTCCTCGGCAACGGGCCGTCGGGCGAGGCGGTGGTGTGGAGCGCCCTGAGTCTCATCACCCTGCTGGCGGGCACCGGAGTGGTGCTGCTCGCTTTCGGGCGATTTGATCTCCTCGGCTGGAGGGGCCGGGACGCGGAGGTTCATCCCCAGTTGTTGCCGGGCCGGACCACGGCCAGCCAGCGGGCGACCTTGAAATTCTTCGTCGTCGTGGTGCTGCTGTTTCTGGGACAAGTCCTGGTCGGCGGCGGCCTCGCGCACTACCGGGCGCAGCCCGGCAGCTTTTACGGTTTCGACCTCGCCGCCTGGCTGCCGAGCAATCTGCTTCGGACCTGGCATCTGCAATCGGCCATCTTCTGGATCGTGACGGCCTTCGTCGCCGGCGGACTGTTCCTGGCGGATGCGCTGGGCTCGTGTGAGCCGCGCGGACAGGTGCGGGGCATCAACCTCCTGTGGGCCGCGCTGCTGGTGGTGGTCGGGGGCAGCATGTGCGGAGAGCTGCTCGGGATCAAGCAACTGACCGGCCGGTTGTGGTTCTGGTTTGGGAACCAAGGCTGGGAATACCTCGACCTGGGCCGGGCCTGGCAGGTGCTGCTGGTCCTGGGTCTGGGCTTCTGGGTGGTCCTGCTCTTCCGCGCCGTCGGGCCGGCCCGGCACGATCCCGAGCGGCGGGAAATCTCGACCCTGTTCCTGATCTCCGCCGCGACGATCCCCTTGTTCTATCTGCCCGCGTTTTTCTTCGGCAGCGCGGCGCGGTTCACCGTGGTGGACACCTGGCGGTTCTGGATTGTCCATCTGTGGGTGGAAGCCTTTCTGGAACTGTTCGTGACCGTGATGGTGGCCACGCTGTTTTATAAGCTCGGGCTGGTGGCCCGGCAGACCGCGGCCCGCGTCATCTACCTGGACGCCTTGCTGTTTCTGGGGAGCGGGATCATCGGCACGGGCCATCACTGGTATTTCACGGGGCAGACCATGGCCTCGATGGCGCTGTCCTCGGTCTTCTCCGCGATGGAGGTGGTGCCGCTCATCCTGCTGACTCTCGACGCAACCCATTTTGTGCGGCTGAGCCGTCAGCAGTGCGACGTTTGCGGCCAGGCGGTCAGCCTGCCGCACCAGTGGACGTTCTATTTCCTGATCGCGGTCGGCGTGTGGAATTTCGTCGGCGCCGGCGTGTTCGGTTTCCTGATCAATCTACCCGTGGTGAGCTACTACGAAATCGGCACGAATCTCACCGCCAACCACGCACACGCGGCTTTCATGGGGGTCTTCGGGATGCTGGCCGTGGCGCTGCTCGTCTTCGCGCTCCGGCAGGTGTCGACCGCCGCGCATTGGGACAAGATGCAACGCTACCTCCGGGTCTCGTTCTGGGGCCTGAATCTCGGGCTGGGAGGCATGGTCGTGCTGAATCTTTTTCCCAGCGGCGTCTTGCAGTTCCTGGACGTCACCCGGCATGGCTACTGGCATGCCCGCAGCGCCGCGTTTTCCGACCAGCCGCTGATCGTCGCCCTGGAATGGGCGCGGATGCCGGCGGACGCGGTCTTCATCGTCTTCGGCGTCGTGCCGCTGGTGATCGTCACGCTGCTGACCTACCGCCACGCCCGGACCGAGGCGGCGGCGGATCGCCAGCGAATCGAAACGGGAGGACGCGCCGGATGAAGAAAAACGCCAATCTGAGCTGGCCCGGAATCAAAACCAAAGCCGGTGGGCGGCGCGGTAAACCGGCGACCGGAGCGGAAACCCCGCCCCTCGTGCTGACGATCGGGCATTCCACGCGCACGCTCAAGGAATTCATCGGCCTGCTTAAGATCCATGGAGCCACCTGCGTCGTGGATGTGCGGACGATCCCGCGTTCCCGGCACAATCCACAGTTCAACAAAACTTCCCTGCCCCGGGCATTGAAGAAAGCTGGCTTGGGCTGTGTTCATATGCCGGGACTCGGCGGCCTGCGGCACGCGAAGCCCGATTCGATCAACCTGGGCTGGCGCAACGCCTCCTTCCGGGGCTATGCCGACTACATGCAAACCCCCGCCTTTGCGGAGAGCCTCGAGGAATTGATCCGCCGGGCGAAGCGGGACCGGATCGCGTTGATGTGCGCCGAAGCGGTCCCGTGGCGCTGCCATCGCTCGCTCATCGCCGACGCCTTGCTCGTCCGCGGCATCCGCACTGGGGACATCATGAATGCCACCCGCTGTCCGGTGCATGCGCTCACGCCTTTCGCGAAGGTCCGCGGCACGGTGATCACCTACCCGG
>JAYVZM010000400.1:0-3245 GCA_043783345.1 Verrucomicrobiota bacterium | reverse complement strand
TTTTCCCCATGCATCGAAATTTCCTCAAAACCAAGCTGCACCGCGCCACCGTCACGTCCGCCGACCCCGACTACGAGGGTTCGATTTCAATCGACCGGTCGCTCTGCCGCGAGGCCGGGCTGCTGCAGTTTGAGCAGGTCGATATCTACGACATCACCAACGGAGCCCGCTTCACCACCTATGTGATCTACGGGGAGCCGGGTCAGGTGCAGGTCAACGGCGCGGCGGCCCGATTGGTGCAACCAGGCGACCGGGTCATCGTCGCCGCCTACGCCGGACTTTCCCCGGAAGAAGTGTCGCGCCACGCGCCGCGTGTGGTTTTGCTGGGCGACCACAATGCGATCCAGTCCAGCCACGAACAATGCATCACCCCGCCATGAGCCCGGCCGGACCTGAGATCATGGCGGAGGCCGACCGGCTCTTTCGCGCGCTCCTGCACGTCGACTGCGAGCCCGGCCGCCAGTGGGATTACGAGGCCTGCCAGCGCCTTGCCCCGCTCACCCTCGAGATCAACCGGCTCAAGCGCGAGCAGGACGCCGTCATCCTGACCCATTCCTACGTCGAGCCGGAGATCATCTACGGGGTGGGGGACTTCAAGGGCGATTCCTATTTTCTCAGCCTGAAAGCCCGCGAATCCCGTGCGAAGAAAATCGTCTTCGCCGGCGTCGTCTTCATGGCCGAGACCGCGAAGATCCTCTCGCCCCACGCGACCGTGGTCGTGCCCGATCGCGGCTCCGGCTGCTCGCTGGCCGACTCGATCACCGGCGACGGCGTGCGCCGGTTGAAGGAGCTCTATCCGGACGCCGCGGTCGTCTGCTACATCAACAGCACCGCCGACGTGAAGGCCGAGTCCGATGTCTGCGTCACCTCGGGCAACGTCTACGACATCATCGCGCAGCTTCCGGAGCGCCGCATCCTGTTCGTGCCCGACCGGCTGATGGCCGACAACGTCCGCGTCGAGCTGAAACGCCGCGGCGTGAACAAGGAGATCGTCTCCTCCGACGGCACCTGCATCGTCCACGACCAGTTCGATTCCGCTTTCATCGCCGAAGCCCGAGCCCGCTTCCCCGGCCTCAAGGTCGTCGCGCACCCCGAGTGCACCGCCGAGGTCGCCGCCGCCGCCGATTTCGTCGGCAGCACCGGCGCGATGATGAAATACGTGAAAAACACCCCGGCGCCCTATTTCCTCATGCTCACCGAGTGCGGGCTCGTTGGCCGCCTGCAGGTGGAGGATCCCGAGAAACGCTTCATCGGCGGTTGCCGGCTCTGCCCCTACATGAAGCTCAATTCCCTCAAGAAGGTGCGCGACGTCCTCGCTGCGCCGCGCCCCGACCAGATCGTCACCCTCGACGAAGACGTGCGCCGGCGCGCCGCCCGCTGCATCGAGCGGATGTTTGAACTCACGCCGAAAAACTGAAACCTTGTGGGCGGGGTGCCCTCACCCCGCGGGATATGGCGGACGAGGGCGTCCGCCCCACACCTTGCCAACCATGCTCACCCCCCACACTCGCCATCTGATCGACCTCGCGCTGGAGGAGGACGCCGGCTGGGGTGACGTCACCAGCCGGGCCATTTTTCCGGCAAAACATCGCAGCCGCGCGGTCATTGATGCCAAACAGGACCTCGTCGTCTGCGGCCTCGAGGTCGCCGCCGCGGTTTTCGCGCGCGTCGATCCGGCGCTCAGGACCAAATTGCTCGTCCGTGACGGCGCCCGGGTGAAGAAAGGCGTCGCGGTCCTGCGCATTGACGGGCCGACCGCCGCGCTGCTCACCGCCGAGCGCACGGCCTTGAATTTCCTCCAGCGACTCAGCGGCATCGCGACTCAGGCCCACCGGTTCGCCGCGGCGGTGCAGGGCACGGGCGTGCGCATCGTCGACACGCGCAAGACGACGCCCGGCTGGCGCGCGCTCGAGAAATACGCCGTCCGCTGCGGCGGCTGCTTCAACCACCGCTCCTCGCTTGGCGAGCATGTGCTCATCAAGGACAACCACATTGTTGCCGCCGGCTCGCTCACCCGGGCTGTGCGACTCTGCCGCGCCACCGCGCCGCACACGGCGAAGATCGAGGTCGAAGCCGGGACCCAGGCGGAGGTGCGCGAAGCCTGCCGCGCCGGAGCGGAGGTCATTCTCCTCGACAACATGACGCCGGCGCAGGTCCGTGCGGCCGTGAAACTAATCGCCGGGCGCGCCGCGGTGGAAGTCTCGGGCGGGATCCGGTTCGAGACGCTGCACAACTACGCCCTGCCCGGCGTCGACGTAATCAGCATCGGCGCGCTCACGCATTCTGCGCTGGCCGCCGATTTGAGCCTGACCATCTTCAAGTGACCGGAGTCATGGCCACAAGAAGTCACGAAAAGGGTTTGGTCATGCCGGCGAAGGATTGTCGTGCGTCTCTAGGCGCATTGAGGGTTTCGGTTGCCGCTGGGTATTTTCGTGAATTTTCGTGGCTAAAAACAGCATGAAGACCATCCATACCGACTGTCTCGTCCTCGGCGCGGGGCTTGCGGGTTCGGCCTATGCGTTGCACGCGGCGAAAGCCGGGTTCCAGGTGGAGCTGCTTTCGCTCGGGGCGCCGCTGCAGGCCAACAGCGACTGGGCGCAGGGCGGCATCATCTACGATCTCACGCCCGACCCGGCGCAACTGGCGCGCGACATCCTCGCGGCCAGCGACGGCACGGCCAGCGCCGCGGCCATCGCGCAACTGGTGCGCGAGGGTCCGGCGGCCGTGAAGGAGCTTTTGCTCGATGAATTGCATGTGGATTTCGACCGCAATGCCGCCGGCCAGCTCGACCTCGCGCGGGAAGGCGGCCACTCCGAACGCCGGATCATCCACGCGAAGGACACCACCGGCCACGCGATCCTGCAGTCGGTGGCCCGCCGCGTGGACACCACCGCGGGCATCACGCGGCGCAGCGGCTTCGTGGCGGTCGACCTGCTCACACTCTCGCACAACTCCACCGACGCCGGCGACCGCTACGAACCGTTGACCTGCTTCGGCTGCTACGCGCTCGACACCGCCACCGGTGAGGTGAGCGCCTTTGTGGCGAAAAAGACCATCCTCGCCACCGGCGGCCTGGGCGGGATTTTCCTGCACACCACCAACCAGCCCGGCAGCGTTGGCCACGGCGTGGCGATGGCCTACCGCGTGGGCGCGCGGCTCATCGACCTCGAATACGTCCAGTTCCACCCGACGGTGTTTCTCAAGCCGGGCATGCCGCCGTTCCTCATCACCGAGGCGTTGCGCGG
>JAYVZM010000399.1:0-19158 GCA_043783345.1 Verrucomicrobiota bacterium | reverse complement strand
GGTGCGAAAAGGTGACGTAGGGCCGGAGATGGCGCAACCCGTCGGTCAATTCCGGAACCGGATGGCCGGTCGGGAACTCGTAGTCGGCCCCGGCGGCGGTTTCCCAGCCGGAGAACAGGAACTGCCCGAGATTGAACTTCGCGCCGAGCTTGAGACTCGCCGCCCCGTAGTCGTCGAACGCGCGAATGTCACCGTGCCCGTGGCTGAAATACAGATTGCTGCCGGCGCTGATTTCGCAGTTCTCCGTCAGCCCGTAGCGCAAGGTGGTGGTCAGGCGCATGTGGTCCTTCTCCTGCCAGTCGCCCAGATGCGGATGGACCGACAGCCGCAGGCCATACTTCTCCAACGTCGTGGGCAAATGGCTCTGGAAGACCTCATCGATGATCAACTCGTCGTCGCCCAGTTTGCGAAGGAGGGCGGGATGGGTGCCCGCGTTGTCGTTTTCAACCTGCGCCACGGCGACATTGCCAGCCGCGTATAAAGCGAGACCCAAGGCGAGCAGACCCTTGGCCGCATGCCTGCGCCCGGCCCACGCCGCGATGCGCCGGATGGTTCCAGTTGTTTTGTTCTCGACGATTGTGGGGTGAAGGCAGGTTGATGTCGTCATTCGTGCAGCCAAAATTGAGCATGACCACGTGCGACTATACCCGGTGCCCGGGAAGATGATAGGGGGTGTAGACATCATAGCTTTCCGTTCGGGAATCAATTTTCCCGCTCCTTCCGCCCGGGAGCGCTATCCGTCACCGAGCGGCGGCAAGCCGATGGGATTCGCGCCGGACGGTTGTCGACCGGAAGTTGCGCCACTCATGGTGGCGGTCCACCGCCCATCCGGCCGATCGGCCGGAAACCATCTTTCGACTCACCAACCGGGTCAGTTTTGGCTCCAGTCTTCGCCCAGCCACCATGACGGGCAATGAAACCCAGCCAATGGTCCCGAGCGCGACGAGCAGCATCTCTTCGCCCGGCGACCGCTTTGCCGCCGAATTGCGCGGCTTCGGACCTGTGGGGATAATCGCCATGCTCGTCATTCTGCTCACCGGAAATATTTTCATCGGCAACATGATCGCTGTGCCCGTGGGAGCCGCTCTGGTGCTGGGGTGGGCCCGGTGGTCGCGCACGCCCTGGCACCAGTTGGGCTGTGCCCGGCCGGCCAGCTGGAGCAAAACCCTAGCGGCCGGGCTGGCTTTTGGCGTGACCTTCGCGTTTCTGCTCAAAGCAGTCGTGAAGCCGCTGCTGGGCACCGACCCGGTCAACCAGGCGTATCATTTCCTGGTCGGCAACACGGCCATGCTCCCCACCGCGGTGTGGGCCATGTTTGTGGCCGGTTTCGGCGAGGAACTCGTGTTTCGCGGCTACCTGTTCGAACGGCTGGGCCGGCTGGGCGGATCCGGCCCGCGCGCCCGCCTTGCCATCGTGTTGATCACTTCCGTCTGGTTCGGGCTGGCCCACTACTCCAATCAGGGATTCGCCGGCGTCGAACAGGGCATGATTTTCGGGCTCGTCTTCGGCACGGTCGCCATGGTCAAGGGACGGATCTGGATGCTGATGATTGCGCACACCGCCTTTGACCTGACGGCGCTCGCCTTCATCTATTTCGATATCGAGACCACCGTGGCCCACCTCGTTTTCAAATAGCCCGGGAGGGGCGGGCAATTTATTCCGCCCGGATTCGCCGCCGCACCTGCTTGGGGAAATGCGCCTCTAATGCCCGGCCCGGAGCGGAGTTACCCTCCCGCGCCCGGAGCTGGCACGCCCGCTGCAGCTCGGTGCGCAACAGCTCTCCCCCCATGGTTCCTGTCCACGATCCCATTCTGTTTCTCCAGCTGCCGTGCATCGCCCAGATCATCCGGGATGAAACCTGGCTGGAGGGCGAGCGCCGAGGCGCACCGGTGCCGCCGGACGACCCCGTGGTCCGGGAAAACGTCTGTGCCATCGTGCTGAGCCAGGGAGCCGAAATGCGCGAACGCTTGAGCCGGCAGGGTGGCGGGCAAAGCCAGGACCAGGCCGCCTGAAGCCGGCGTAACCGTTCTGGTCAGCTCGTCACCGTGCGGCGGCGGCACCAGGCCGCCAGACCGAGCGCGAACAGGCCCGCACCCGCGGCAAAGGAGGACGGCTCCGGCACCGCGGTGAGGTTGACGGCGGTGTTGTTGTAATAGATCGACAGGCCCATGAAGGCGGTGCCGTCGAGCGTCGCGGTCCCGGGCGCACTGGCCAGGATGCCGTATTGGATCTCAAGGGTGTAGTTCGCGCCGGGCGTCAGCAGCGAACCGTCGACCGCCAGTTGCGTGATGACGGACTGGGTCAGGCCCAGGCTGCCGATATAAAACGAATTGGTCGAAGCGATCACATTGCCGAAGCTGTCGTAGAGCCCGGCCCCGGCGATGGTGCCGAAGCCGCTGCCGTATTCGCCAAAGCTGCCGCTGTTGAACGTGAGCGTGGTGATGCCGGTCGTGCTGACTTGCAGGCCACCGGACCAGAGCGCGCCATTGTCCACTTCGCTGATCTGGGGCGCGGCCGCGGAATAGGTGTTGCTGTTGAATGCCAGGCCGGCGGTGAACGAGGCCGGACTGGGCGGCGAGCTGCCATTGAAGAGCACGCCGTAGCTGCCCGTGGGATAAAATGCCTGCAGGCTCGTGTCGTCAGCGAAATGATTGGCGAAGAGATAATCGAGCGCGCCGTTGTTGGGCGCGGCCGGGAAATTGAGCGTGCCGGTGTTCGTGGAGCCGCTGGCGCCACTGTCGGGGGTGTTGCCGGTGCCGGGCTTGTAGAAGGCCGCTCCCCAGCCGGACATGTTCACCCCCCCGCCGCGCAAATGAGCCTCGAACGAGTAAGGGGTCGCGATTTGCCCCGGGGTGCCGGCCGAGGTCTGGAATAAATGATCCACGCGCTCAAGGGTGACGGTCTGCGCGGGCAGAAGCATCGTGGCCAACCCACCTCCTACCGCCACCACCGCCCGGCAAATCGTGGATGTTTTCATACGGTCAAGAGACTAAGAGATTCCACCGCTCTCCCCACCGGGGCAATGACCCGCTTTCCCCCCCAGGCTGACCCACCCCCTGATGGGTTAAAGACCTACTTCCAGATTTGCCCCCGGTCCTCTCCATCGCGAATTCCTCCGTCAGCGCCGCCAAGCCAAATCAGCCTAAGCGCCGCGATTGTCGTGATTGGGCTGACGGGGTTTTTGCGAGCGCCGATCAGCCTCAGTTTCTTTAGCCCGGGGTTTGCCATGAAATGGCGTGGTTTCGCGGCCGAAGGCGCGGGACGACGGGAGCCGGCTGCGTGACAGCAACGGGAATTTGAGAGACAGGATTCAGGGTGGTTTCGTTGGTTTACATTTTAGTATTAATGCGCCCGGTCAGCGGATGAACCTGGCGCGGTTCGACGCTACGCCTGGACCGCCGCCGATACCCCGCAAGGTTTGCAAATCATCACGCATCATTTTTGTGCGGCAACCTAACACTCCGTGCGCTGTTGTGGCGCACTCCCCAACGAATCGGATTGAGTGGCAGCGGATTACCCCTGATCCGCCTGGCTCCTCGATTTGTCCTTATTGTTCGCGATGACTTCCGGGTCCCGCCGCGCGGCATCAGTCCGCCGGCGGCTCCAGCAGGGCCGGTGCGATCTGCCAGAGCACGGCCCATCGCGTGCCGGTGCGCTCCAACGCCGTGCGGATCTGTTTCCCTCCGCGGCGGCTCAACGGCCGCCGGCGATCTTCCTCGGCGTCCACCGCGTGCGCGTGCCGGATGAGATAAATCCGCATGAGGCGCCCAATCTAGTCCAAAGGGAACCGCTCGCAAGAGCCCGGCAAAAAGAAGCGGAAACAATTTGGCATCGGCGCGTTCCCACCTGATGCTGTCTACGCCTTTCCACCGCCCAACCGCCAACACCAATCCCCTTGTTCAGCTTCCTCTACTCCGAACAAAAGAAAACCCGGCAAAGCGCGGCAAACTGGCTGGAGATGGCCGACCGCATCTACAAATTCCGCCGGGACCAGCTCACCGATCCCCAGGCCAAGGACCTCCTCGGCGCCACCGCGGAATTGAAGCTCCGGCTGAAAGAGCACGCCGACACCGACCGGATCAAGCAGGCCATCGTGTCGCTGGAGAAGATCCTCCGGACCGCCGGCGGACGGATCTATCCCGCCTCGTCGATGGTCGAGAACGTCGAATTCTTTCTGGTGGCGGCCATCGTCATTCTCGGCCTCCGGGCGTATTTCGTCCAGCCATTCAAGATCCCCACGAATTCGATGTGGCCGACTTATTATGGCATGACCCACGAGGTGTTTCCCGCGGGCCAGGAGCCGGGGTGGCTGGGCAAGGCCGTGCGCCTGGCGACCCTGGGTGCCATCAACTATTCGGTGACCGCGCCGGTCGACGGCGAAGTGCTGCTCCCGGTGTTCAATGACCTGCGCCCGGCTTTCACCGAGAAGCCCGGCCGCAGCCTGCTGGTTTTGCCGACCGCCGTGCGCGGATACACCTTCTCCGTGGGCGGCGAAATCGTCCGGCTGGACGTGCCCGCGGAATGGGCGCAATCCGGCCATTTCCTGGAGGTGCTGCAGGCGGCCTTTTTCCAGGACAACGCCTCCGACCTGACCGCCGCGCTCCGGACGGCGGCCATGAAGGCCCGCCCCTTGAAGCAATCCACCTTGCTGGTCCAGCAAGGCGGCCGCAGCGGAGAGGTCCCGGTCTATTGGGTGCCGATCGGCCGCACCGCCCGGCGCGGTGAAAAGCTCATGTCGTTCGACATCCTCACCGGCGACCTGCTCCTGGTGGAACGGTTTTCCTACAACTTCGTTCGACCCAAGGTCGGTTCGGGCTTCGTCTTCCGCACGGAGAATATCCACAGCCCCGGCATGCAGGACCTCGCGGGCAACCAGATCCGGCAGTATTACGTCAAGCGGCTGGTCGGCGTGCCTGGCGATCAACTGGAGGTCAGAAAACCCTCCCCGGGCGTCACGGACGGAGCCGCGTTCGTCGATGGTGGCCGGGAAGGACAGCTGTATCGCAATGGCCGGCCGATCGACGGCGCCGCCGCCTTTGGCAGGAATGCCCGCAAGGACGGACTGTATCCCGGCTACACGGCCGGCGGCCTGCTTGACTTTGGCCAGGTGGTGAACGTGCCCAAAAATTCCTATTTCGCCATGGGCGACAACTCGCCGCGCAGCCAGGACAGCCGCTTCTGGGGCTTTGTCCCGGACAAGGAGGTCGTGGGCCGGCCGCTGTTCATCTACTATCCGCTGACCCGCCGGTGGGGCCTGACGAAATAAAGCCACGCTGATTAGCGCCGCTGCACCTGCGCGCAGCCAGTCTGCTTTCAGGGCCGGCGGTCGCGAATCGGTTGGCCACGGCGCGCCGCAACTCTTACAGTATGGTCCATGTCCTCCGAGATCGTTACCCTCTCCCACCGCGACATCCCCCAGGCTTGGTATAACGTCCTCGCCGATCTGCCGACCCCGCTCCCGCCGCCGCTGCATCCCGGCACCGGCCAGCCCCTCACCGCGGAAGACCTCGCGCCGATCTTTCCGCGAGCGCTCATCGAGCAGGAAATGAGCGCAGAAAAATGGATTCCCATCCCCGACGAGGTCCGCGCGCACTACAAGATCTGGCGCCCCACCCCGCTCGTCCGCGCCGTCCGCCTCGAAAAGGCCCTCGGGACGAACTGCCGCATCTATTTCAAAAACGAAAGCATCAGCCCCGCCGGCAGCCACAAGCTCAACACCGCCCTCGCCCAAGCCTACTACAACAAACGGGAAGGCGTGAAGCGCATCACGACCGAGACCGGCGCCGGCCAGTGGGGCTCGTCGATGGCCTTCGCGTGCCAGCTCTTCGGCCTCGAGTGCGTTATCTACATGGTGAAATCGAGCTATCACCAGAAACCCTACCGGCGTTCGCTGATGCACATCTGGGGCGGCCAGGTCTTCGCCTCGCCTTCCGACCGGACCGCCGCCGGCCGCGCCATGCTCGCCGCCGACCCGCAGACCCCGGGCAGCCTCGGCATGGCCATCTCCGAAGCCGTCGAAGATGCGGTCACGCACGCCGACACCAAATACACCCTCGGCAGCGTGCTCAACCACGTCCTCCTCCACCAGAGCGTCATCGGCTTGGAAACGAAACAACAGCTCGCCATCGCCGGTGAAAGCCCGGACACGCTCATCGGCTGTGTGGGCGGCGGCAGCAATTTTGGCGGCTTCGCGCTGCCCTTCCTTCCCGAAAAGCTCGCGCGCCCGGCGCTGCGCATCATCGCGGTCGAACCCTCCGCCTGCCCGTCGCTCACGAAAGGCGTTTACGCCTACGACTTCGGCGACACCGCCAAGCTCACCCCGCTCGTGAAAATGTTCACGCTGGGCCATACCTTCGTCCCCGAGGGCATCCATGCCGGCGGCCTCCGCTACCATGGGACCGCCCCGATCGTCGCCCACCTCGCCAATCTCAAGCTCATCGAGGCGCAGGCCATCACGCAAAACACCGTCTTTGCCGCCGCGCTGCAGTTCGCCCGCACCGAGGGTTTCGTGCCCGCCCCAGAAACCGCCCACGCGATCGCCGCCACCATCGCCGAGGCGAAAAAGAACGACGGCAAATGCCTCGTCATGTGTTACAGCGGCCACGGCCACTTCGACATGTCGGCCTATGACGCGCACCTCGCCGGCGACCTCGAGGACTACGAGCACCCCGAGGAAAAGATCGCCGAGGCCCTTCACCACCTGCCCAAGGTGAAGTGACCCAGGAGCGACGGGCCGGACGGGGAGTCAGGTGCGGCCTTTTGCGGGCCCCATTTTGGCTTCCTGTTCACCGCGCGCGCGCGCTCCGGGCGGTGACTCATCGACGGTGGCGGAAACGGACTCAGGCCGGGTCGTCCGCGGGACAACCGGCGAGTCGACTTGCGGTTTCCGCACCCCGGCGGCCGCTGGGCTGCTCCAATAGAGCACGCGGCCCCGGTAGAGCATGACTTCGCCCCGGTGGTCGTAAAACCACATCTCGTAGCCGCGCCCGGCGTTGGAGAAAAGCGGCAGCCCGACGATGGCGGCAGCCTCCCGCTTGGTCATGCCCGCTTTCAGGCGGGCCCAGCAATCGCCCGCGAATGCCGGCGCGGTGATCGCCAGCCAGGCAAAGAGGAAGATCAGGACCTTCGGCATACGGAAAAACCATCGCCCCTTTTCCCTCAAAGGTGAGCAGACGGCGGAGGAGCCCGTGACTTTGACCCATTTTTAGCCGCGCCCCGGGGCTCGCTGGCGCGGGTGGATTTTCATCGGTGATGCAACGGACCTCCCTGGTCGGGCCCGGCGAGCCCGGATGCCCCGGCCTCGATTTCCACGCCGGCCTGCTGCAGCTGGTGCTGCAGCGGCGTCAGAAAATCCGCCGCCATGTCCTCGAGCCGGAAGGTCGTGTCCCCGTTCTCCTTGCCCGTGAGAAAGGAAATCAGGTCGGCCAGTTCCAGGACGTTCTCGTCGGTGAAGTGCTCCTCGACCACCGCCTGACTGCCCTCCAGCGCCGTGAGCACCGGCCAGTAGCGCTCCGCCGCGGGATCGGCGGGCTGCAGCCGGACTTTCCCGCGCAGCCCGGCCCCGGCGATCCGTGTCACCAGCCGGCGCAGGTGCCAGTAGGCGAAAGCCAGGTTCGATAGGCGCGACTGCCGCAGCAGCGCCTCGCGTTTTTGGAGAAGTTGGGAGAGTTTCATGCCTGTTCCTCCGAGCGGCTGCCCGCGTTGGTTGATGGTTGGACTGTGGCCCCGGCCTCGCGGCGCCGCGCCCTGGCGACACGATGCCTCCAAACCCGAACACTGCCCTGACGATTCCAAGCCCTGTCACTACCCGGCTGAAGTCACTCACGCAGTCATTTCGCAGTCATAACGACGAACTCAAATCACGAACTTACCGTGCATCTGAACACTGACTGAACTAAACACAGTGATCGTCACGAACCCGCCGTTCGCAAGTGCAATCTCAAAGGCCGGAGGACAGCCGCAGCCCGGCAGGGCCACCACGGCTCAATGCATCGCGTGCAACAGCAGGACGAACAGGAACGAACCCACCACGACTGAAAACACCTTGGTCGTCATCGTGATTTGCACCGCCTGCGCCAGGGACTGGTTGATGCTCACTTTCCGCAGGACCAGGACCATTGCGACCGACGCCACCGCCTCGTCGGCATAGAACAGCGAGGTCATGTGCAGCAGCAGGAACCCCACCAAGCCAATCGCCGATCGCACCAGCACATCCACCCCCGCCACCGTCATCAAGCCGCTCCAGAACACCTCCGCCCCCCAATATTTGCAGGTGAGCTTGAGCGCCGCCAGAGTGAGCCCCCACTTCAGCACCAGCCCCACCAGAAAATCGACCCAATTGAACTTCGGCGGGCCCAGCGGCGGCGGCTTGTTGTGCATGTTCTCGAGGTCGGCCAGGGATTTTTCCATCTCCGCCCGGTTCTTCGCCTCTTCCGCGGCCGACTTCCTTTCCTGCCGGGCCTGTTCGGCGATCTCCTCCTTGGTGAGCACGGGCTCTTTGGGCGTCTCCGCAGCCGGCTCCGCCCCCGGCGTGGATCCGCCCGGAGTTGCCGGCGCCGCCGCGTTCGCCGGCGCTGCCGCGGCGGCGGCCGCCTTCGGCATGTCCGTGACCTCGGTCACGCGGCCATCCTTGAGCGTGATGCGCATCCCGTTCTTGTAGGTCAGAACCTCCGTGTGGCCGCGGGCGACGGCCGAGACGGGCCGGCCCAGTTCCTGCAGGACGTTGACCCGGGCCATCCCCGGTTCCACCGCGCCGAGCAGGGGCACGCCGGCAAGGCAAATTCCCGCCCAGAGGCTCAACCCGCGGCATGAGATTGGGTCACGCACTCGCGGAACTGGAATCGATTTGGCCTCCACCTCCAAGTAAGTTTTGTGCCGCAGCCAGCCTTGCCGTGTCATACCGTTTCCGAGCCAGGAGCGGTCGCAGGCTCGCGGGCTCCAACCATCACTCCCGTCCTCCGTCTTCCGCCCTCCGTGCTCCGCCCTCCGGTCTTATTTCTTTGTACTCCTGGGCGGCAATTGTCTCACTGCGTGCCCATGAAGTTCACCTTCGAGATCCCGCCCACGACGGTCTGGTCGATATTTCCGACGGCGGGGCCGCGGCCCGGCTTGGTTTCCCGAGGCCCGCGGCCGCGCGTCTGCTAGGGACGAGGGATGGATTTCTTCCTCAATTGCTCATTGAAGCAGTCGAGGCACATGCCGTGGGTGAACTCGATCTGGCTGCGGGAGGCGAAATAATCCTCCACCTGCTGCCAATAGCCGTCGTCATCCCGCACCTTCTTGCACCAGGCACAGATCGGCAGGAGGCCCGACAGCGCCTGCACTTCCGCCTGGGCGCTGGAAAGCTCCTCGTGGTGCAGCTGGAGGTTCGCGACCAGAATGCCGACGAAAAGCGCGACCATGAAGAAACTCACCTCGAGATCGCCGATGATCTGCAGCCAGGCCGAAGCCTGGGTCCACGCCGTCACCGCGAAGAGCATGGCGAGGCCGACGCGCAGGCAGTGGAATATCCCGTGGACCAGAAAGGCTTTCGCCGGAGCGACCAACGGCTGCCAGAAGTATTTTGGCGCCTGCCGCAACCACCAGCAGGAAGCCAGCGACAACCCGGCCCAGATGACGCCGTTGAATACCATCCGCCAGTTGGATTGCTGGCCCGCCAAAAAAAACAAGACCAATCCGATCGCATGAAAGAGGGTGATCGCGATGATGAGTTTCCATTGCCGGGGAATCGCGGCCGTGCGCTGCGCCCCGAGATAAAGCGCGCCGTGCCCCAGTGTGACCAGCAGCGTCGGCGCCAGCCGGCCAATCCAGGGCGCCAGAACCGGGCGCGCCGCGAACAGGACATCGGCGGCGGTCATCACCCACGCTCCGAGCATCCAGTAACGCATCGTCGCAGAGCGACCCTGGCGCAGCCAATAGTGGCTCATCAAACACGCCACGATGGTGCCAATGACGATATTGGTAAGATAGGTGACGGTTTCCTGGCCCATGGGGTGTGCGAACCGACCATGGACCCAACGGATTGGTTTGAAAGCGATAATTTCGACGCCGGCGGAACCCGGCCGCCGCCTCAGGTCAGCGTCGCGTCGAGCGTGACGGTCGCATTGAGCAGCCGGGAAATCGGACAGCTGGCCTTCGCCTTGGCCGCGAGCTCATTGAACCGGGTCGCATCGATTCCGGGAATCCGGGCCGCCAGCACGAGGTGCGACGCCGTGACGGTCCAGCCTTTCGGCGGGACGTTGTCCAGGCTCACCTCGGCGGTGGCCTCGAGGCGCTCGGGCGTGAAACCCGCCTCCCCCAACACCCCGGAGAGCGCCATCGCAAAGCAGCCGGCATGGGCCGCGGCGATCAACTCCTCGGGATTGGTGCCCGGACCCGACGCAAAGCGCGAGCCGAACGAATATTGGGTGTCGCGCAAGACGCCGCCGGGAGCGGTGAGGGCGCCTTTGCCTTCCTTGAGTGAGCCTTGCCAGACAGCGGTAGCGGAGCGTTTCATGCGGATGAGGGTTTGTTACGGTTGAACAGAAGTCAGATTGGGCCGCGGCGCAACCGCTGATCCGGCGTATAAACCCCGCCCCAACTGTCGGCGTGCGTCGCTTCCGATCTGGGTGCGCAAAAAGTCGCCGGGCACCGCAACTCCCGGCGCCAACCCGGGTCCAATCTGATAGCATGAAACCAAAACATCTCTTGCTCACTCTCACTCTCGCCGGCTTCGCGGTCCCGCTCGCCCAGGCCCAGTTGGATATCAACATCTCCGGCGACATCATCCTTGGCCGGCGCCCGCCGCCGCCGCCCCCCGATGTCGTGATCGTGGTGGATGACGGCCCAAGGGAGGCGCCGCCCTGGACCCATCGACGCTGGTATCAGCGCGATCAGGAATATTACTATTATCCCGGCTACGACGTCTATTACCGCACCGCCGACCATGTCTGGTTCTATCAGGACCGCGGCCAGTGGCGCTATGGGCGCAACCTGCCTCCGGGCTTCCGGGTGGAATTCGACCGCAGCGTCCGCCTCACCATGGCCACGGACCGGCCGTATGTTTACCACCAGCAGATCGTGACCCGCTATCCCCGCGATTATTTCCGAACCAAGGTGCGGTTGCGGGATGATCACCGAAATGATCGGGACAATGACAGCCGCGGACGGGATGATCACCGCGACCGGGACAAGGACGACCACCGGCCCGAGCGGCGGGACGACGATGGCAGATCCCGGGACCGGGGCAGAAACTGATCGGCTGACCCCGGCATGATTTGATCGTTTGCGCCTTGCCGCGCTCGGGCCGGCCGGGTAGGAGAATTGTCGGCGCGTCGTTCTCGCGCCACTTCCAACCTCCATCCTGACAGATCCCATGCGTAAACAAAACCGCCTCATGCCTTGGTCATTTGTTTCAATTCTGGCCGCCCTGCTCCTTGTCGGCAGCGCTTCCGCGGCCGAAACTCCATCGTCCGCCGCCCCGGCCAAACCGGTCGAAGCCGCCAAGGCGGCCGCCATCCGCATCGATGCCGGCGCGTCGGCTGCGTTCACCGACGCCAACGGCAACGCCTGGCTGGCGGACGAGGGCTTCGAGGGCGGCGACACCATCGAACGCGGCGATGTGAAGATTGAAAACACGACCAACCCCGCCATTTACCGCTCCGAACACTACAGCATGAACAGTTTTTCCCGGAAGGTGCCGAACGGCAAATATGTGGTTAAACTCCATTTCGCCGAAACCTTCGAAGAGATCACGGCGGTCGGCCAGCGCGTCTTCACCGTCAATGTCGAGGGCCATGAACTCAAGGACTTCGATGTCTTCGCCAAGGCCGGCGGGGCGATGCGGGCGTATGTGGAAACCGTCAACGTGGAGGTAACCGACGGCAAGCTCGACATCACTTTCACCGGCAAGATCGAGAATCCCGAGATCAACGGGATCGAGATCATCCCCGCCTCCTGATTTTGCCCGGCCGGCCGGTCCGTCCCTGGATCGGCCGGTGGGTAGGCGGTAGCAGCCGCCGCCGCCTACCGGCCGAAGTTCGATTGGCCGGAGCCTGTTGGTCAGCGCAGGACGTCGTTGGTTGGCGAAAGCTCTGAATCGCCTGTGAACCGGCGCCTACCTTAAGAAAACGAATTTCCCGCCGGAACACTGGTCGTTCAGGCGGCAACGGACGTGTGAGCCCGGACGTGCGCGACGACCAGCTGTGCCGCCTCGGCCAGCGGCACATGAATGGTGTTGATCACGAGATCGTAGGCCGCCGGATCCTCGACGGAACGGTTGAAATGGGCCGCCACGTAGCGGCGGCGCGCCGCATCGCATTTCGCATTGTGCGCGAGGGCGGCGGCCTCGGAAACGTGAAAGCGTTCCGCGTAATACCGGGCCCGGTGCTCGGGCGGCGCCACCAGGCGCACATGAATGCCCCCGGCCAAGCCCGCCGTCGCATAGTTGGCGCCGCGACCGACCAGGATCACATGCCCGTCCATCGCCAGCCGCCGCATCGTCTCGTTGGTTTTCTGCACCAGTTCCCACAGGCTGGGATGCAGGCCGACGATCTCGCCGATCGTCGCGTTGACTTCGGGCACCCGGTCCTCCGGCAGAAACCGGGCGAGATCCTCGGGCAAGTGGTTCGATTGCAGCATCCGGTTGACGAGATTGCCGCCGAAAATGCTCCAGCGGTCCGCCGGCGGAGCCTCGGCGTTAAGTTTCTCCGCCAGGAGCTGGGCGAGACCCGAGCCTCCGGCGCAACTCTCGCGGGACAGGGTGATGACCGGCGCCGCTGGCTTGACCCAAGGAGCCCGCGAGTCGCGCAGCTCCGTGGCAAAATAACCGTCCGCTCGGTCCAAGGGCAGGTGCATATTCATGGGGAGGATCGGGTGGACGCTGAGGCGTGGTCAGAGGGTTGAGGGCGACAAGCGCTTCGAGCATATCCCATGCCCGGCGTTCGTTAATTCCGGTCAATTTGAGCGTCTCCGGCCCGCACTAAGCCGGCCAAGAGGAAGGCGACCCCACTCAGGGCCAAGGCTTCGAATATTGCGGAGGTTTCGCCGACATTGTGCCAATCGGCCGCCGCCCGGGGAATGTGCAACAGGATAACCCAGAGGAAAATCATCACACCCGACAGTGTCGCCGCCAGCCGGGTTGTTTTCGGCAAAAACATGCCCGCGCCGCCCGCGATCAACGCGACCCCGGTGAAGCAGGTCCAGAACCGCGGTCCCGGTGGAATCCAGGCCGGCACCAGGGTGTCCACGAATCCCGCGTAGACAAAATGCTGCACGCCGCAAACCAGCAGAAACACCCCGAGCAACCACGGAGCGAAAGGCAGCATCCCGCCCGCTCGAGGTGCCTTCGCCGGAAAGCCGCCGGATGTTCCCTCCGCCGGAATGCCCCACAGGACGATCACTCCCGCCAGCAGGGCGAGCACCTTGCAGGGATTGGTCCAGACGAAGCCCACGGTGGGGTTCGCCAGGATCTGCGGCCCATAGAGCAATCCGAGCAGCAGCAAAAGCATCGCTCCCAGCAGCGCCGCCGCCGGCCGCGTCCACTTTTTGGCGGCAACCGCCCCGCCGGTGACGATCAAAAGCACACCAACCACGCAGGCCCAGAAGCCCGGCCATGGGATCCACGCGGGCAGCTTCGGCACCAGCCGAACAAAATCGGCCCGGACAAGTTGCTGAATCCCGGAAGCGATCATCGCGAACGCGAAAAAGAGCCGCCCCAGCCTGGTGGTCATTGCCATGGGATATGTGCGTGGCTGCCCGGCGCGGGGCATTATCCATGAAACACCGCCCGGCACCGGAATCCTTCAAAAAATTCCCTTGCAGCCGAACCGGCGCCAAACTGAGCCATTGCCGCGGTGGCGCTCTGCACTCATGAACCGTCTGGATGCCCGACCCTGATTCAGCGCCCGATCCCCTTCCGCCCGCCCCGCACCGCCGGCGACCGCGGTATCCGGGGAAAAATCCCCGCCGTTTCGAGCAAAAATACAAGGAGTTCAACCCGGAGCGCTACGCCGCCGATGTAGCCAGGGTGCTCGCCGCCGGCAAAACCCCGGCGGGCAGTCACCGGCCCATCATGGTGGCCGAGATCCTCGACGCGCTCGCCCTGCAGCCGGGCGAAGTCGCGGTGGACTGCACCCTGGGGTTCGGCGGCCACGCCCGTGAATTGCTGGCGCGCCTCGCGCCCGACGGGGGAACGCGCCGCGGCCGGCTGATCGGGCTGGATGTCGATCCCGTCGAGCACCCCAAGACCGTCGCCCGCCTCCGGGTCGCCGGCTGGGGCGAGGGCGTGTTCACCGCCGTCCGGAGCAATTTCGCCGGCCTGCCCAAGGTGCTGGCGGAACTCGGCCTCGACGGCGCCGACGCCATCCTCGCCGACCTCGGCGTCTCCTCGATGCAGCTCGACGACCCCGCGCGCGGCTTCACCTTCAAGACCGACAGCCCGCTCGACCTGCGCCTGAATCCGCAACGACCGCCGTCCGCCGCCGACTGGCTGGCGCGGGTGACCGAGCCCGACCTCGCCGCCACGCTCATCGACAACGCCGACGAACCACACGCCGAGCTGCTGGCCCGCGAGCTCGTGGCGCGGCGGGCGCAAACCCCGTTCCGGCGCACCGTGCAGCTGGCCGATGCGATCCGGGAGATCCTGCGCCAGCACCAGCCCCGCCACGATCCGACGGCCGACGACGACTGCGTGCGCCGCGTGTTCCAGGCGCTGCGCATCGCGGTCAACGACGAGTTCGGGGTGCTCGACCTTTTCCTGCGCCACCTGCCGTCCTGCCTGAAACCGGGCGGGCGCGTCGCCATCCTCACGTTTCATTCCGGCGAGGATCGCCGCGTGAAGCACGCTTTCCGCGAAGGCCGGAGAATTGGAGTTTATGCCGCAGCCAGCGAAGACGTGATCCGTGCCAGCCCCGCGGAGCGAAGGGACAACCCGCGCTGTTCCTCCGCGAAACTCCGCTGGGCCGTGCGCGCCAGGCCGGTGATCTAGCGTTTCCCTGCGCCTGCCGTGGACCGCAGGGCGGGCAACACCCCATAGCAGCCGCCTATTCGCTCGCCCATACTCCGGAACTCTTGCTCCCGAACGTTTCCACGCTAGGTCCCGCTTTGGTCGCGGATGAGTCCGACTCCCATGCCTTGTCGCATCTGCAGCGTTCGGTGCTCTTTCGCGAATACCAGGAAGCCTTCGAAACCAGCTTGGGACTGCCGCTCGCCCTCCGATCCGCCGGCTCTTTCCTGTTCCCCCTGCATGGTTCGAAAAATGCCAACCCTTTCTGCACCCTCATGTCCGGGACAAACCAGACTTGTGCCGCGTGTCTGCAACTCCAGCAAGCGTTGGAGCGGAAGGCCGTCAATGGCTCCAGGACGATGAAATGCTTCGCCGGCCTGCACGAATCCGCGGTGCCGATCCGCGTAGGAAACAAGGTGCTCGGCTATCTCCAGACCGGTCAGGTTCTCCTGCAGGCGCCCACGCCGGCGCGCTTCCGCTCCCTCCGCCGGGTGCTGGCCCGGCGAGGCTTTCGTGTCGACCTCCCGCCGCTCAAGGCTGCTTATTTCCAGACCCGGGTGATGAGCCGGCCCCAATACGACTCGGCGGTGAGACTCTTGGGTTTGTTCGCCCAGCACCTGGCCGCCTGGAGCAACCAAGCGATGGTGCAAGGGACCGCGGTGGACGACCCGGTGATCGCCCGGGCCCGGTCTTACATTGCCGAGCACCAAAGCGAACATGTGACTCTGCGCGCCGTGGCCCAGGCGGCGCACCGAAGCGCGTGTTATTTCTGCAAAACTTTCAAGCAGGCCACGGGCCTCCGGTTCCGGGACTATCTGGCGCGCATGCGGGTTGAGGCGGTGAAACAGATGCTGCTCGTTCCGCACAAGCGCGTGAGCGAGGCAGCCTTCGCCGCCGGCTTCCAGTCGCTCTCCCAGTTCAACCGGGCTTTCCGCCGCATCGAGGGCAGATCGCCGATGGCCTGGCGGGAAAAACCCCAGCCCCTCACCGCGGCGTAAAAGCGTCCGCCCCGTCGCGTCGAATTTGCCTGCCGGTCGAGGAATGAATCGACTCCGGACCCGCGCTCACCCAAGCCCTGTGGGGCCGCCGACCCGTTGGTCCATTCGCCCTCCACGCCATGAAAATCAAATCCGCCGTTTTTGCCGTCAGCGCTCCCGATCTGGCGTCGTGTCCGCGCTCCATTTTGCCGGAATTCGCCTTCATCGGCCGCTCCAACGTCGGCAAGTCGTCGCTGATCAACCTGCTGGCGGAGAAGAAGGACCTGGCGAAGGTGTCCGACCTGCCTGGCAAGACCAAGCTCATCAATTTTTTCACGATCAATGGCAACTGGACCCTCGTCGACCTCCCGGGCTACGGCTACGCCAAGGTCGCGCGGGAGGACCGGCTGGAATTCAACACGGCGGTGCGCGACTATCTCGGGCAGCGCGAGAATCTGCGCCGCGTGTTCGTGCTGATCGACTCTCGGCTTCCGCCGCAGGAGATGGACCTCAAGTTCGTCCACTGGCTCGGGCAGCGTTCACTGCCGTTCGCGCTCGTCTTCACCAAGGTCGACAAGCAGTCGGCCCAGGTGTCGCGCAACACCATGGAACAGTTCCGGCAGGCCCTGGCGCAATCGACGGACGAACAGCCCCGCACCTTCGCCAGCTCGATCACGACCAAGACCGGCCGGTCTGAAATCCTCGGTTTCATCGAACAGGCTCTGACCAAGACCAAAAGCAAGTTTGTCCTCGCCCCCATGATGAGCGGTCCCGGGCGCCACGCGCCGGACGCAACCGACGGACCCGAAGCGACGACCGAGTGACCCGACCCAACGCAAGGCCGTTATCATCGCTCCGCTTTCAGACATTCCGCCCTGCGCGGGCTGCGGCCGCTGCTGCCACCTCGTGGTCGAACTCCGGCCGGGTGACCACGTGGACGAGCAGTTCGTGGTGGAGCACGACGGTGTCCGCTGCATGGACCAGCGGGGCGACGGGGCCTGTGTCGCCCTCGATGCGGTGACGCAGCTCTGCACCATCTACGAAACCCGGCCGCAAACCTGTCGCGACTTCGCTCGCGGCGAAAACCTTTGCCGGATGATCCTGGCGCGGCCGCTCGCACGGCGGGCCTGAGCTACGCCTTCAGCAGGCAGCATTGCTTGTATTTCTTGCCGCTGCCGCAGGGGCACGGCTCGTTGCGGCCGACCTTCGGCGCCGTGGCCTTGTAGGGCGCCGGCCCGAGCCGGGCCTCGCGATTGTAGAACCACGTGCCGTTTATCCGCAGGAATTCCGCCTTCTCGTGCAGCACCTTCTCCACCCCCTCTTCCGTGCCGTAGGCGGAGAAATCCACGAACGCCTTGTCGGGATCGGCCGTGGTCTCGTGCCCGTGGACGACGAGCTTGGTCCATTGCATCGTCGGCTCGACTTCCTCCTCGACGAACGGCTTCCCCGCCGTCGGGCGGTGCGTGTCGTGCAGGAAACGGAAATTGTGCGCAACGTGCGCCGAGAACCGCGCCCGCATCAACTCCTCGGCGGTGGCCGGCTGGACCTGCCCGCGGTGGATCGGCTCGCAGCATTCCCCGAAGGTTTTGCCGCTGCCGCAGGGACAGGGCGAAGCGCGTTCCGGTCTGGTGGTCTTGACGGGCGAAGTGGCCATCACACAGGGCTAGTGGAGCCGGCGCACCCGACGCGAGGCGAAATCCACCGGCCCGCGGCTTCCCGGCAAAACCCTTGCCTGTCCCGCCGCGGACCGGCATGAGAAAAAATGGTGGAAGCGTCGGTCAACCGGTCGGTTTCGGACGGAGAACGCCGGGTTTCCCAACGATCATCCCATGAATAACCAACCCCTCCCCGCCTGGCTGCGGCGCACTTTATTGCCGTCCTGGCCTCCCTCGCCCTCGAAGTCGCCGCTGATTCCACCCCGGCGCGGACTTATGTCGATTTCAACGCGAACTGGGGGTTCTCGCATTGGGAAATTTCCCAATGCGATGATGCCCGGGTTCGACGACCATGACTGGCGGCGGCTGGACGTGCCACACGACTGGAGCAACGAGGGGCCGTTCAGCCCGCAATATGGCAGCAGCAACGGCTTCGCGCCCGGCGGCATCGGCTGGTATCGGCTGGTATCGGAAACATTTTTCGCTCGCGCCGGGTCAGCCGAACCGGCGGGTGACGGTCGAGTTTGACGGTGTCTACGACCATGCCGAGGTCTGGATCAACGGCCAGTTCGCCGGCGGACGGCCCTGCGGTTCCGACGGCGTGCGGGTCCCGGATGCCGCCCAGACAGTGTCCTTCGAACTGACCGGCCCCGCGCGTATCCTCGGAATCGGCAATGGCGATTTGAACAACTCCGAGATACCGCAGAACCCCGTGCATCAAGCCTATCAAGGCCGCGGCCTGGCGATCCTGTAGAGCAAGACATCCGCCGGCGCATCACGTTGAAAGCCGCCGCCCCCCAACCTCGCGCCGGCCATTGTGACCCTGACCAGCCGCTGAGGCGGATTTCACCGGCACAAAAAAACCGCCCCGGAGGAAATTCCCCGGGGCGGCGTCGTTTTCTTTAGTAATAGCGTTTCCGACGGTCGGTGCTGGCCATGAGATAAATCATGGCAACCGTCAGCCACGCTACGATAATGGCGATAGTCATGTGACGTCTCGTCCTTTTATATGCCGCTTGAAGCAGCGGTATGAGCCCCTTCCCACCGAGGGTTGGAGCGATTTCAATCAACTTACCGGAAGGAACCCAGCCCCTTCCGTCAGCGGCTTAAAATGAGTGCTCCGCCGCCAAAAGCAAGTGCCGCATGACTATATTTATAGTCGTTGTTGAACATTGAGTAGCATCATTATTTTACACCTATATTTCATCGATTCTAGGAACGAATAGACACCCTCAACCAACGAACACGCCTGTGCCAAATAGTCTTCCCTGCGGTTTTTTGTCCAATCAGCCAACTTACAAAACTGGTCGCCCCGCCCTTGCCTCGGCAGGGAAAATCGCAAGCTGGGTGGACTCCATGAAGAAGCCCACCAAGGACGAGCGGATGCACCGGTGCACCCGCAAGCGCCGCTATCGCACCCAGGGCGATGCCCTCGACGCGGCGTTGCTGGCCGGGGTCGAGCGCCAGCGCACCGCTTATCGCTGCGCCTTGTGCGGCCATTGGCACCTCGCCACGCGTTGAGCTGCATCGGTGTCGGAGCGTG
>JAYVZM010000398.1:0-8318 GCA_043783345.1 Verrucomicrobiota bacterium | reverse complement strand
AAGGTCGCCGCGCTCAAAGACTGTCGGATCTACGAGGTCGGCATCTCCTACTACGGCCGCACCTATGCCGAGGGGAAGAAAATCGGCTGGCGCGATGGCTTTCGCGCCATCTATGTGATTGTGAAATACAACCTCGCCTGAACGGCGCGGCCCACCGGGCCGGGCCGCGATTAAGATCTATTTCACGGTTCGCCCGCTTGCACTGGCCCGGCGCATCTGTCTCAATCACTCCTCAGCATGGCCCCGCCCCTGTCTCAACCCGCCGTCACGGTCGTCATCCCGATTTTCAACGAGGCGCCGGTGCTGCCCGAACTGCTGACGCGCCTGACCGCCGTCTTTGACTCCAACGCGGAAGTGCAGTGGGACGCGCTCCTGGTCGACGACGGCAGCCGTGACCAGTCCACCGGCATCATCCGCGCCCATCTGGCCCGTGACCCGCGTTTCGCGCTGATCGAGTTCAGCCGCAACTTCGGCTTCCAGGCCGCCATCGCGGCCGGTCTCGCCCATGCCCGCGGCGATGCGGTCGTCACGATGGACGCCGACCTGCAGGACCCGCCGGAGTGCATCCCGGAGATGGTCGCCCGGTGGCGGGAAGGTGCCGAGGTGGTGCGCGCCGTGCGCCGTTCGCGGCAGGAGACGGGCCCGCGGCGGCTCGGGATGGATTTCTTTCACGCCATCTTCAGCCGGGTGTCCGATTTCCCCATCGAGTCCAACGCGGGCACCTTCGGCCTGATGGACCGGTCCGCGGTGGACGCGCTGAACCAGCTGCCGGAACGCAATCGTTTTTTTCCTGGCCTGCGTTCGTGGGTCGGATTCCAGACGGCGGAGATCCGCTACGACCGCCAGGAGCGCGCCGCCGGCCAGCCGCAGCAAACCTTCCGCCGGCTGCTCCGTTATGCCACGGACGGGGTGTTCAGTTTTTCCTACCTGCCGCTGCGCCTGCTGACCTACACCGGGATTTTCATCGCCGTCATGGGTTTTGCCGCCGCCGTCTTTTATGCTGTGCGCCGCCTCCTGAACATCGAAACCGCCCCGACCGGTTATACGACCCTGGTGACGATCGTGCTCTTTCTCGGCGGCGTTCAGCTGATCGGCATCGGCGTGCTTGGCGAATACCTCGGACGCATCTATGATGAAGTGAAACGCCGGCCGCTTTTTCTGCTCCGGCGGAAACCGGGATCGCCGCCCGCTCCGGCGCCGGTCCCCGGGGCGAAAGACTGATGCAACCCCTGCGTGCGCTTGGTTTGCTGATCCTGGTGGCGGGACTGGCGGTCATCGGCTGGCTGATGATGAGCACCACCTTCATGATTCACGACGATGAGGGCTATGTGCTGCTCAGCCTGAAGAATTTTTCCGAACGTCACCGGCTTTACGATGAAGTTTTCACGCAGTATGGACCGGTGCCTTTCCTTTACTATGATCGCCTGCATCGCCTGTTGGACTGGCCGATCACCAATCTGACGGGTCGCACCATGACGCTACTGCACTGGGTCAGTGCAGCCTTGGCCGCCGGCCTGATCGCCTGGCGGCTCTCGGGTCGCTATTGGACGGCATTGGTCACGACAGTGGTCGCCTTCGGCCACCTCAGGCAGATGACGTGGGAGCCACCGCACCCCGGCGGCTTGATCGCCATGCTGACAGCCGTAAGCCTGGTCGGAGCGATCGAAGCCCTGTCGCGCAATCGGACAAATATCGCGGCACTCCTGCTGGGCCTGGGCGGAGCCGCGTTGATTTTCACCAAAGTCAATGTCGGGCTGCTCTGGTGTTGTTCGGCGGGGGCATTCCTGCTGTTGAACACCGGTGGCTCCGTCGTGCCTGCTCGGCGCGCCTGGCTCTCCGCCCTCGTTCTAGCCCTGCTCCCCTTTATTTTGATGCGCCCTTTGCTGGGCGAACCGTGGGTGCTGAATCTCGCCGTGATGTCATCCCTGTCGGGCCTCACGGTGTGCGTGTTGGTGGCGCGGGAAGCGGCGCCCCTCATCCGCCTCCGCGCCTGGCTGGCTGGCCTCGGCGGTTTTGTCGGGCTCAGTGCAATAGTCGTGGGCACTATTCTGACGCAGGGCACCAGTCTCCGGGGCCTGCTCCAAGGTGTGTTGTTGGATCCACTCCGCCATCCACTGAATTTCCACTTTGGTTTCATCTGGCCGCCACTGGCGTGGGCTTTGCTCGGCGCCGCCGTGATCGTCACCCTGCTCTGGCATGCGCGACCCTCGCTCCGGGTTTACATCACCGACAGCGTGGCCGGGCTGCGGCTGTTGACGCTGGGCTGCTTTGTCTGGCACGCGCAAACCTGGCTGGATCTCAATGGGGTCGGTCCCGTCATCGGTTATGTGCTGCCGCTGACTCCGCTTTTCCTGCTGCCCTTGACCGAGGCCCCAGCCGGTGACCGCCGCCGGCTCGCCGCCGGCCTGGTCGCGTTGGCGGGCATGGGACAGGTGTTGCACGCCTACCCGGTCGCGGGCAGTCAAATGGCCTGGGGCTCCTTTCTCCTGTTGCCGCTTTATGTCAGCGGGCTCAGCGAGGCCGTGATCCATCTCGCCCGCCGTCTGCACCAGCCGTGGCTCAAAACGGCCGTCGCCACGATCGCCCTCGCCACCGCCGGCTGGCAGGCGGGCTTGCTCCTCAACCAGGGCTGGGGGCGGTGGAGCACCTCAGACCCGCTCAATCTGTCCGGCGCCGAGTCGCTCCGCCCGCCCGAAGTCGTCCGCTACGCCCTCCGCATTCTCACCGCCAATGCCGAGCTGCATGCCAACGTCCTCTATTCGCGACCCGGCATGTTCGGTTTCAATCTCTGGAGCGGCGTGCCCACCCCGACCCTGCGCAACGCCACCCACTGGTTCTGGTTGCTCAGTCCCGGCGAGCAGGAGGCCATCCTGGCCCGTCTGCAAACCGAACCCCGCTCGGTGATAATCAGCAGCCAGCCCTTGATCGATCTCCTGGACCACCTGCACATGCCCATCACCGGTCCGCTGAATGACTTCATCCGCCTGCACTACCATCGGCTGTTCAGCGTATCAGGGTATGATTTTCTCGTGCCCCTGGCCAGCCGCGCCGCGCCCTTTTATGTCGCGCGAAATTTCCAGCGGGCGCCCGGTGCCACCGACATCGAACCGGCCATGATCACCGTCAACGTCGCCACCCAGGCCACCGTCTCGCGCATCATCCTGCGCGACATCCGCCGGCCGGCCCAAATCCTGGGCCAGTGGCAGTCCGGCAACTCCCGGGTGACCCTCGACGTGATCAATACCTCGGGACAGACGGCCGGCACTCCGCAACCCTGCTCCTGGCCGCTCCAGATCGACGGGCTCCGCCAGCTGCGCCTGTATCACGATCTCCTCCTCCCCACGGACCGGCCGGAGTTGGAACTCGTTTTTCTCGACGCCGCCGGGCGGCTCCTGTTCGAAGCCTGCTACGAGGAGCCCGTCACCGCCGCCGCGCCACCAGCAGGAGGCTGACCCCGAAAGGAAACGGCACCCGCCAGAACGCCGGCCGCACGAACAGCGCGCGCAACAATGCGTTCAGCCACGGGGCGGGCAGCTGGTCCTCGGAGCGGGCGCCGCCGGCCCGCGGGAACCATTTCCGCCACTTGCGCAGGAGCCAGACCGCGGGATAGGCCGCGACATTGGTGTAGTTCACGTGGAGCAACTCCCAGTGCGCCGGGGGAAACAGCGCCCGGAGCTGCGCCCGGGAATAGCGCCGGTAATGATGCAGCGTGACGTCCCAATCGCTCCAGAGCGCCATGCTCGCCGGCACCGTCACCAACGCCACCCCGCCCGGTTTCAGCAGCCGGTGAAACCCCGTCACCACGGCGCGATCATCCGGCGTGTGTTCCAGCACGTCGAGGGCCGTGACGTAATCGAGCGAACCGTCGGGCAGCGGCACCCGGTCGCCCGCCAGACTGAGAATTTGCTCCGGGCGGAAGCGGGCGCGCAGCAACCGCAGCGCCTCTTCGTGGTCATCGAGCACCAGCACCCGGCAGTGCGCCTGCATTTCCTGGGCGAACCGGCCGGTGCCCGCCCCGCAATCGAGCAAAAAATCCCCCGGGCGCGGCGGCCTCACGCGGAGCAGCCAGCCGCGGGCAAATTCCCGCTTCCCGGCGTAATACCAGTGGGCTCCCTCGGTCTGCTCCAGGTTGGCGTATTCCTCGGCGTTCATGCGGATCTGCATACGAAGGTTGTGCGACGCGCCGGAACGTGTCCATACTGCTTATCGAATCCTCCTTCCGGCACTCCGCTTGCGTCCCATCCGATCACCCTTCGCGCCTTCCGGTTTGACCTGCCTCGCGCTGCTGCTGGCGCTCGGCCACGCCGCCCTCGCCACCTTCGCCATGCGGGAGAAATCCACCACGGCGGACGAACTCGCCCACCTCACCGGCGGTTACACCTTCAACCACTGGCACGACTACCGCCTGCAGCCGGAAAACGGCATTCTGCCCCAGCGCTGGCAAACCCTGCCCGCCGCCTGGAGCGCAACCCGCTTCCCCTCGTTCGACTCCCTGGCCTGGCACAAGTCCGAGGTCTGGCTGGTCGGCTACGATTATCTCTACCAAAGCGGCAATGATCCGGCGTGGCTGCTTTTCACCGCGCGCGCGATGAATTCCCTTTTCGGCGCCGCGACCGTGCTGCTGGTGTTTTTCTGGTCGCGCGAACTCTGGGGTGAAACAGGTGGCCTGATCTCCGCGGCCTTCTGCGCCCTGTGCCCGACCATGCTCGCCCACAGCGGCCTGGCGACCTCGGACATGTGCCTGGCGTTTTTTCTGCTCGCCGCCTCGGGCGCCTACTGGCGGCACTTGCACGACGGCCGGTGGCGGATCTGGCTGCTCAGCGCCGCGCTGCTGGGGCTGGCCGCCGTGGCCAAATTCACCGCCGTGCTGCTGTTGCCTCTCGCGTTGGTGATGGCGGCCGCGCGGGTTTTCCACCCGCAACCCCTCTGCCTGGGCGGGCACACGTTCCGGACGCCCCTGAGCCGGTTCGCAGTCATCGCCGCGTCGACCGCGGCCCAGGGCCTGGTCGCCGTGGCCGTGATCTGGCTGTTTTTCGGATTCCGATTCAGCGTCTTCAATCCCGCGCTGCCTTCCGGTGAATTCAACCTGCCCTGGAGCTTTGTCCTTTCCTTCGGCGGCTGGAAGGCGCAGCTGATAGATTTTTTCCGGGCGAAGCACCTGCTGCCCGAAGGCTGGCTCTATGGCCTGGCCTTCGTGCTCAAGCACGCCGAGGCCCGGGGGGCGTTCCTCGATGGCGCCTACAGCATCTACGGCTGGGTGGAGTTCTTCCCGAAGGCCTTTTTCTACAAGACACCGCTCTCGCTGCTCGCGGGCCTGGCGGCCGGCAGCGTGCTGCTGGCCCTGCGACTTCGGTCGGCTTCGCGGGCGCAAGTCGCACGCCACTGCTACGGCGTCACGCCTCTGCTGGCGCTGTTCACCGTCTACTGGCTGTTCTCCCTGACAAGCCATCTGAACATCGGCCACCGTCACATCCTGCCCACCTACCTCGTGCTTTATATTTTTTGCGGCGCATTGGGCTGGGCCGTGGTCCGTGCCTGGCAGCATGCGCGGGCCGGTGGCCGGGCCGGCACGGTCGTCATTGCCGGCTTGCTGGGCTGGCACGCCGTCGTCGCCGCGCAAATTTATCCCGATTACCTCGCGTATTTCAGCCCGGTGGCGGGCGGCCCGGCCGGGGGTTACCGGCATCTTGTGGATAGTTCGCTGGATTGGGGGCAGGATCTGCCGGCCCTGAAAAAATGGCTGGCGGCCCACCGTCGCCCCGGCGAACCCGTGTATCTCTCCTACTTCGGCACCGACGAACCGGCCCGCTACACTCCCGACGCCGTGCTCATGTCCCGCCTGCCCAGCTTTGATCGGCCGCGCCCGTGGTATTGGTGCGAGCCCGGCCTCTACGCCATCAGCGCCACCATGCTCCAGCACGTCTATATGTCCCACCGCGGACCGTGGACGCTGGAGAACGAGCGGCAATACCAGCAACTGCGGCTGAACGAAGCCAACTTCCGCGCGCTCAAGGCCAACCCCCGCGACCGTCCCGAGCTCCTGCTCGGTTTCACCCCGGACGAATGGGCCGACGCCTGGAACCGCTTTGAAGTGCTGCGCTTCGCCCGCCTGTGCCACTACCTTCGTGCGCGCCGGCCCGACGCGCAACCGGGCTACTCCCTTCTCGTTTACCGCCTGAATCAGGCGGAGCTCGATGCGGCCCTGAACGGAGATCTCCGCCGGCTCGCCACTGCGATCGAGCGGCCGGCGGCGGAAAGTCCGCCCTGATCTGCCGTGCCACGCGGTGAAAACTGCAAGGTCGCGACCACCCCGCCGCCGCCGGCCGTTACGGGACCAACTGAGCCATCAGGGCGCTCGTGGTAAAATCCGCCTGGGTGCTTTTCGGAAAATCGATCGTCACCGCGGCAAGAACGTCGGCCGGCACCGGAATTTCCCATACCCGCCGCGCGCCGGGCGGCAGCGTCTCCGTGACTCCGCCCGTTGGCGTGCGCAGAACAAAGCCGCGGGCAGTGGCATCCGGGTTGAACAGCTCCAATCGCACAGGGGCATCACTCCAGGTTCGCAACACCAATTCGCGTCGCAACGTCTCTCCTTGGTCAATCAACCGATTGCCATAGAGCAGCGGCCGGGGGTGCTCTCCCGGCAGAAGTCTGCGGTAGGCGGCGAGATCGAACAACGCTGTCCGGCCCATGACCCGACCCTCGTGCCCCATGAACCGCTCCAGCGGAACCACCAGCCACCCGGAAGACGATTCCAAGGCCGCTTCGGCTGTCTTGCCCTTCATGCCGGACGGCCGCTCGAGGGCTACTCGCCGGGAGGGAGTCAGGCGGTAGAAAGACGCCAAGGGACTGTTGATCGGAAACGCCAGGCGCAGCGACTCTGCCGGCTGGTCGAGACGCTCAGCCCACGCGCGCCAATGACTGTAATAAAAATACGCGGCGGAGTGCTCTGGCCGCCGCAGAGCCTGCCAGGCCGCCTGACTGGTCCGCCCCTGGACCACGACAAACACCTGCACTGCCGATGCGATTGACACGGCCCAGACGGCGACCCGCAGCTTTCCGGGCAGGCAGCCGATTCCCCAAGCTCCCACCACTCCGATCCACGGCGCCGCCAGCACCATGAATCGGAAAGCCCAATGGTTCCATTGCACCAAGGCATGCTGGACGAGCAAATACACGACCACCCCTCCGCCCCACACCCACACCTGCGTTGCGATCGCCGCGCGTTTTCGCCGTATCGCGGATGCCCCCAGGCCGCCAAGAAAAAGCACCGCGCAGAGAATCCCACACGCGACTACATCCGCATCGGGTTCCGTCAGCTGCATCACCGACTGCAATTGCGCCCGCCGGGGCTGCCCCATGAAGACATGGGGATCGGCCTGCGCCGGGAGGCGGCCGGCCAGTTTTTTCCCCACCGTGCGGGCCAGGCTCTGCAACCAGAAAGGCTGTGCATTGGGATCGAGGATCTGCACCGCCGACGTGGAGAGATTCAAGGCCAGTTTCTCCGCCGACTGCGCCGGGGAATGGAATTCGCCATGGTGCAGCAACACCGCGTCACGGGGGCCAAACCACGAGCCATAGGTGCCTTGGTTCCGCCAATAGCCTGGGGCCACCAGGACCAGCGCGGCGCCGATCAATCCCGCGGCGGTCGGCACCAGTGCCCGTCCTTGGTTCCGGTGGCGCCAGACCAGCCAGCCGGCCCACACCGCCGCACCCGGCGCCAGGTAGAACATCGTCCCCTTCGAACCAAAGGCCAGGGCCACGCCGATGCCCGCGATCCAGGACCCTTCGCCGCGCTGCAGCGCCCGGTGCCACAGGAGATAGCTCGCCGCGAACACGCCGGCGGTGAACAGGTCACTCTGGATGGTCGTGAACTGCGCCGCGACATTCGCCATGCCGAGCACCAGCGCGACCGCACCCCAGGCGTCCAGCCGCTCCAGCCCGGCCAGCCGGGCCAGACCGAAAGTAGACCCCAGCAGCAACACCCCGCCCGCAGTCTGCGCCAGGGGGGCAAGATAAAACCCGTCGTTGGTGGCCCCCAGCAGCCACGCGATCACCACATCGGGCGCCACCGGCATGTAGTTCATTCGGGGATCGTCGGTCTGATAATGCCGGATCCATCCGTCCTGCAGCCACGCCGCGATCCGCGGCAACCGATAGGTGAGAGCGTCAAAGAGGATCGGTTCAACCTGCGCCGCGATCACCGCCAGGAAAAGCACCGTCAGGATCAGGCCCGCGGCGAGGAGGCCCTCCGGCGTGCCCCCGCGCCAGAGCCGCCCCCAAGCCGCGAGCCAGTCCAGCCCTTGCCGGCCCGCGGC
>JAYVZM010000397.1:0-8328 GCA_043783345.1 Verrucomicrobiota bacterium | reverse complement strand
TCCAATGTGATCCAGCGAACATCTCCAAGCCTGCGGAATCGCCAGCAGGGTGGCTTGGGTCCACTGTATCGGTCTCAGCCGGTCTCAGCGAAAACGTCTCCAATCGCCAAGTTTAGCTCAATCCCTTGCTGGGTATCTCTGCAGGACCATCCTTCCGGGGATGTGACCGCGGCCAATCGCTGGTGCGCTGCGGCAGCCCGTTCCGAATGGAAAACAGCCAGTTCTTGAGTTACCAGGGGAAGAGTTACACCAAAATATTGCCGGCGTTTTTCTACACCTCTTTTTCTACACCTTTCTCAAAAATCGGGACATTTCTGGAAACATCGAGAAACATTCATATCAAATTTCTCCTCTGAAAACGCCATCGGGACACGCCCAGAAACATGGGGATAAATCGCGATTTAGGCTTCTGAGACCTGCGTGTCTACCAATTCCACCACCCGGGCAAAAAACAGAAGGGCCGTGGATACGTCCCGTCCCCGGTGGCGCAAGAGTTTTGTTGCAGCCCTGTAAACCGTTCACCTCGTGTGCCTGCGCTCGTGCTCGAGCAGCCGCTGCTTGCGCCAAAGGCCGCCGGCGTATCCGCAGAGTGTTCCGTCGGCCCGGATGACCCGGTGGCAGGGAATCACCAGGGCGAGCATGTTGGAGCCGTTGGCGCGGCCGATGGCCCGGGGGGCCCGGGGCACGCCCAGCTGTGCGGCCATGCCGGCATACGAACGGGTTTTGCCGGGCGGAATCTTTCCCAATTCCGCCCAGACCCGCAATTGAAACTCCGAGCCGACGGGTGCGAGTGGCAGATCGAAGGTCAGCGACTCACCGGCAAAGTAACGCGCGAGCTGCCGGCGGGTTTCGTCGAGGGTCGCGTTGCTGCCGGGAACGATGGCGCACTTGAGCCGGCGGCGCAGCGCGGCGAGTTCACGCTCCAGGCCGCGGCGGTCGGCGAACTCCAGCAACCGCAGGCCGTGCTCGTCGGCGAGCGCGAGCATGGTGCCGAGCGGCGTCTCGATGCGCTGGGCCAACAGGCAGGCGCCGGCCCTGGCGTCCCGGGGCGGCGAACCGAAGATGCGCGTGAACGCCTCGCGGAAACCGCTGGTCGATTCGTAGCCGCGGGCCAGTTGCACGTCGATGACCGGCCGGCCGGCCTTGACGTCGCGCAGGGCCAGGCCCATGCGGCGGGCGCGCTGGTAGGCATGAAAGGTCATGCCATGGTAGGCCTTGAACTGCCGGCGCGCGGTGGAGGGTTCGATGCCCATCGCGGCGAGATCCTTGTCCGTCACCCGCCCGTCGGCGGCGGCCTCGACGGCGCGTCGCAGGCGCTCGACCAGCGGTGGCACGGGCTTCGTCGTGTCCATCGGCCGGCACAGCCTGCACGGCCGGTAGCCGCCGTGCAGGGCCTCGTTGATCGTCGGGAAAAATTCCACGTTCTCCGGCTTGGGTTTCTTGGCGCGGCAGGTCGGCCGGCAGAAGATCCCGGTGGTTTTCACGCCGGTGAAGAACACGCCCTCGTAAGCCGCGTCGCGGCGGCTCAGGGCGCGATACATCGTGCGGGTGGAGGGGAGCGGCGTCATGGTCGGAGCGTGGGCGGGCGAAGGTTCAAAAAGTGTCATGGCCTACTCTACCCCGACTGGGGAGGAAAATTCCGCCGGTTTTCGGGCAACCTATTTGGTCAGGACGCGGGCGGCAGGAATTTGGTGACGTCAGGCAATTCTTTCGCCCGCCGGCCGCTGAGATCCCGCGTGAAATAGGTTTCCTCGGGCAGGAGGCCGGTGTCGTCCTCGTCATCCTCCTCGTCGTCGGTCTCGAGGCCCTCGATCTCGCCGATCGTCTGGCCCTCGTCGAAATATTGGGAGACCCGACGCGGCGTCGGATCGAGCAGGAGCGCGGGATTGGCGAGATCCCCCTTGGTTTTCACTTGGATGAAGTGACAGGGGAAATGCTCGTCCTTAAAGTGCTTGATGAAATCGCTGAGCCACTTGTTGGCGACGCCCTCGCGTTTCGTTAGGAACACGACATCGGCAAAATGAATGCACGCCGCGAACCACTGCTTCAGGACCGGCTGCTTCTCAGCCAGCTGGCAGTCCACGACGCAAAACACCCGCGCCAGCTCCGCGCCCAACTGCTCGAGCCAAGGCTTGAGCGCCTCGAGCTGGTCGATCGTATTCGCGCGCGAGTCCGCCAGGAAGAAAACCGTGGCGCCGGCGGGCAGCTCGATCTCCGGCAAGACGGGCGGAGCCCACGTCCAGGGCCGGACCTCCGTGTTTTTCAGCAGCGCCAGTTTCGCGTCGGCCGGCCCGGCCAGTTCGCTCGTGGCGAGCAGGACCACCACCCGGGCGTCGGTTGCCACGCCGTTCTCGATCAGGTCGCGCACGATGGCGCGCCGACCGGAAGCGGGGGTGCCGATGATGAAATAAACTGTGGTCGCAGATGCCATCCGATCCAGACAATCGCCTGCAAGCAGGCCCCTACAAGTCAGAACTTGCAGGTCTCGTTTTGCGCGTGCTGGCGCATCCAGTGATCGACGAGCACCAGGGCCGTCATCGCCTCGACAATGACCACCGCCCGCGGCAGCACGCAGGGATCGTGGCGGCCGCGCGCCTGTAGTTCCGTCTCGGCGCCCTTCACGTCCACGGTCTTTTGCGGCAGGAGGATCGTGGCCGTGGGCTTGAAGGCGACGCGGAAGACAATTTCCTCGCCGTTGCTGATGCCGCCCTGCACCCCGCCCGAGTTGTTGGTCGAGGTCGCGATGCGGCCGGCGCGGTTTTCAAAGGCATCGTTGTGCTCGGAGCCTTTCAACCGCGTGCCGGCAAAGCCGCTGCCGATTTCAAAGCCCTTGGTCGCCGGCAGGGAGAGCATCGCCTTGGCGAGGTCGGCCTCCAGGCGGTCGAACACCGGCTCGCCCAAGCCGACCGGGACGTGGCGCACGCGGCATTCGATGACCCCGCCCACGGAGTCGCCGACGCGGCGCGCCTGCTTGATCCGTTCGACCATGAGCGCCGCCGTGTTCGCGTCCGGGCAGCGCACCGGCGAAGCCTCCACTTCGGCCAGCGTCGGAAACCGGCTGATGATCGGGGCGATCAGGTCGTGGATCTGGGTGACGTAGGCGCGGACCTCGACGCCGTGGGCGGCAGAAAGGATCTTCCGGGCGATGGCGCCAGCCGCCACGCGGCCGATGGTCTCGCGGGCCGAGGACCGGCCGCCGCCGCGATGGTCGCGGTGGCCGTATTTGGCCTGATAGGTGTAGTCGGCGTGGGACGGACGAAATTTCTCCTTCATCTCGTCGTAGGCGCCGGAACGCTGGTCGGTGCTGCGCACCAGGAGGGAGATGGGCACGCCGGTGGTCAGGCCGTCAAAAACCCCGGAGAGAATCTCAACCTGGTCGGCCTCCTTGCGCGGAGTGGTGATGTCGCTCTGGCCCGGACGGCGGCGGTCGAGGTCGGCCTGGATGTCCGCCTCGGCCAGGGGCAGGCGGGCCGGGCAGCCGTCGATGACGACACCGACCGCGGGACCGTGGCTCTCGCCCCAGGTGGTGATCTGAAAGAGTTTGCCGAAGGAATTGGGCACAGGCCGGGAGCGTTAAGCCTGGACCGCTTGCAAGCAAGCCCTAGGTGGGGCATAGGTGGGCGCATGAAATTTTTCATCCTCAGCGGCAGCCACCGCCGGGAAGCGCAGTCGCTCAAGGTGGCGAATTATGTGAAGTCGGTCTTGATCCGCGAGCACACCGGGGCGGAAGTTTTTCTGTATAGCCTGAGCGGCAATCCGCTCCCGCTCTGGGACGAGGCGACCGGCGGCGCGCCCGACGAGTTGTGGGATCCGATCTCGGCCGAGCTGAAAGCGGCCGAGGCGCTGGTGATTGTTTCGCCCGAGTGGAGCGGCATGGCGACACCGGGCGTGAAAAACTTTTTGCTCAACTGCACGGCGGATGAGGTCGGCCACAAGCCGGCATTGATTGTCACCGTCTCCGCCACCCGCGGGGGCAGCTATCCCGTGGCGGAACTGCGGATGAGCGGCTACAAGAACAACCGGCTGACCTGGCTGCCCGAGCATGTGATCGTCCAGCATGTGGAGCAAAACCTCAACGCGCCCGACGGCACGGCCGACCTGGCGAAGGAGGATGCCATCATCCGGAAGCGCTTCCGCTATGCGCTGCGTTTGCTGGAGGAATACGGCAAGGCCCTGCGCCAGGTGCGGACAAGCGGGGTCGTCGATCACAAGACATTCAGGAGCGGGATGTGAACGCGCCTCGTTGAATGGCAAGCGGAAGAGCCTTCGCGCGAGGGTGGCTCGCCGAGCCGTAGCTCCATGGGAGCGAAGGCTGGTGCCCCCGCCCGGAATTGAACCGGGATCACACGTTTAGGAAACGCGTGCTCTATCCATTTGAGCTACGGGGACTAAGCTGGTTTCCAAACATGCCGGCGGCCGGGGATTGGCAATTCAAAAATGCCCGTTGACAGGGTTGGGGAGAATCCCAACCTTCCGACTCCTTTTTCAATCATGAGCACCACCGAAGCCAAACAGCAGACCCTCAAGCCGGAGGAGATTCCTTTCACCCAGCCGCAGCTGATGAGCCGTTACATCACCGACACCGGCAAGATTCTGCCCCGCAAATACACGGGCATGTCCGCCAAGCAGCAGCGCCGCGTCACGAGCAAGATCAAGAGCGCGCGCAATCTGCTGACGATGCAATAAGCCGTTGCCGACGCAGCGCTTTCGGCCGGAGCATGTGCTCCGGCTTTTTTGTCGCCGGATTTCATGCAGGCCAAAGTCTACTCCCCGACCCCTTCAAACCTCCGCCGGCTGGCGGGCGCGCTGCGCCGCGGTGAACTGGTGGCGATCCCCACCGAGACGGTTTACGGGCTGGCGGCCAATGCGCTCGATGCCCGGGCGTGCCGGGCGATCTTCAAGGCCAAGGGCCGGCCCGCCAATGATCCCTTGATCGTGCATGTGACGGGCCTGGCGCAGGCCGAGCAGCTCGCCGAGTTCAATCCCGCCGCGCGCAGGCTCGCCTGGCGCTTCTGGCCGGGACCGCTCACACTCGTGCTGCCGAAAAAATCCTGCGTGCCCGGCATCGTGACTGCCGGCGGGAAGACAGTTGCGCTGCGTGCGCCCGCCCACCCGCTGGCCCGCCGGTTGTTGCGGCTCGCCGGTATTCCCTTGGCGGCGCCCAGTGCCAATCTTTTCGGCTACATCAGCCCGACACTGGCGTCGCACGTCACCGACGGCCTGGGCCGGCGGATCAAGCATGTATTGGATGGCGGCCCGTGCCCGGTCGGCGTGGAGTCAACCGTCCTGGATCTGACCCAGCCGGAGCAACCCCGGATCTTGCGGCCAGGTGCGGTGACCGCCGCCACTCTCGCGAAATTTCTGGGCGTGACGGTCAGCCAGGTTCGTCGGGGCGGAAACCGGGGGCGGATGCTTTCCCCGGGGATGCTGGAGCGGCACTACAGTCCGCGAACGCCGCTCAGACTGAAGTCCCCGGGGCCGCGCTTGCCGTCGCAGGTCGGAGGTGTTTTTCTGCGCAAGCCCGCCGGCCGGACCGGCGGCAACGTCTATTGGTTGAGCGACCGCGGAACGCTGGCGGAGATCTCACGAAATCTATACCGGGTGTTGCGCGAGGCCGACCAAGGGGGGCACCGGCAGATTTGGGTGGAGGCGCTGCCAGCGGGCGCCGGCGGCCTGGCGGCGGCCCTGCGGGACCGGCTGAAGCGCGCCGCCGCGCATCGCCGGAGCCGGGTGGACTAGCGTTGCGGGCTATCGCTGTCCAGCTTGGCCATCGTCACGTAGTAGTCCTTGTAAGACTTGTCGTAATACTGGGCGTAGTAGTAGCCGGAGACCGCCAGATTGAGGCCGTTGAGCACCGCGCCGAAGCACGGCACATTGACCTCGATCAGTTTGCGGGCGCTGAATTGCGCGGCCTTGCGGCGGACGCGGTTGAAGAAAATGGTGAACAGCGAGCCGTCGACCAGCGGGAGGATGATCAAGGCATCGCTGACCGCGGCGAGGGGCGGGGTGTCGATGAACACGCGGTCGTAGCGCTTTCGCAAATCCGACAGCATCAGCTCGAAATTCTTGCTGTTGAGGATCTGGGTGGGATTTTTTGCGCGCCCGCCGGCTGGAATGACATCGAGGTTGGGGTGCACGCCCTTGACGATGACCTGATCGAGCGTCTGCGTGCCCGCGCAGACATCGATCACGCCCTTGAGGTTCTCCAGGTGAAATGATTTGTGGATGTTCGGCTTCCGCAGGTCGCAGTCGACGATGGCCACTTTCTCGCCATGCGCAGCGAAGGTGAGGGCGAGATTGGTCACCGTGAAGGACTTGCCCTCGCCGGGGATGGTGCTGGTGACCAGGATGGACTGCGCCCGCTTGCTCTCATCCTTCAGGCGGAGGCTGGAATGGAGGGTGAGAAAGGACTCCACCACCTGCTTGTCCTGATTGTTGATCACGATCTGGGCTTTCTCCGGCTGATCCATCCGTTTGATTTCCGGAATGATCCCGATCAAGGGCAGGCCGACCACCGATTCGATGTCGAACGAGCTCTTCACGCGATCGTCGACGTAGGCGACGAAGAAGGCAAAAGCCGTGCCGAGGGCCAGTCCGCCCAGAAAGCCGAGCGCGAGATTGAGCGGAACATTGGGCGTGGCCGGCCGACTGGCGGGTGCCGCCCGGTCGACCACCCGCGCGCTCTGGGTCTCGATCGTGCTGCTCATCGAGGTCTCGCGCATGCGGGAGAGAATGTTGTTGAGGAGATGCTCGTTGATGCCGAGGTCGCGCTCGAGGTTCGAGTATTCGACGGCGAACCGGTCGAGTTCGAGCGACTCCGTCTCCTGGCGGGCGAGGTTGGCGCGCGCCTCGTTGTCGTTCCGCTTGGCGGTCTGGAAGTCAGCTTCCACCATGGCGGCGGTCGAGTCGATGGCGCGGGACAGTTCCTTCTCGGTCTGCGCCAGGGAATTCATCGCCTCCATCATCTTCGGGTGCCGGTCGCGGTAGTGATCCCGGAGCTGCGCGATGACGATCTTTTGCGAGGCAATCTGCTGCACCAGCTGGCCGATGAGCTGCTGGTTGGAAACGAAGGGCAGGTCCAGCAATTGGGCCGGGGTGGCCTTGCGTTCCTGAACCTGATTCCAGCGGATTTCCGCCTCGTTGAGCCGGGAGGTCGTCTGGGTGACGTAGGCGTTGAGGGCCTTGAGTTTTTCCGTGACGATGTCTTTGCGCTGGTCGAGCGAGACCAGCTTGTTTTTCTCGCGATAGGCCTGCAGGTTGATCGCCAGTTCCTCGACCTTCTTTTTCTGCTGCTCGGCGCGTTCCTTCAAATCATCCACCGCCTTCATCGAGTCCTCGATGCGCAGCCGGGAGTTGTAGGAAATATATTCGTCGATGAAATGGTTGGCCACCTTGGCGGCGATGAACCGGTCGGGATGCGTGTATTGCACCTGCAACACGAGGCTGAGCCGCACCGGCACGATCTTGCGGTTTCCGAAAATGATGCCCGCGGGACTGGGAGGTTCGGTGGCTCCCTCCTTCTGGTAGGGGGCGAGAAACTGCTTCAGCTCTTCACTCGTCAGGCTTTCCGCGACCCGCTGGACGATGGTGAAACTCTCGAGGACCTTCACCTGGGTGTTGAGATCCTCCGCGGAGCGGATTTCATTGTCCCCGACGCTCTGCACCTGCATGACGACCTGATCGCGGCGGAAGACCTGCACACTGGCCACGGATTGGAACATCGGCACCCGGGTGAAGGTGTAGATGGCCGCCGCGGAAAAAACCAAGGCAAAGACGAGCACGATATACCAGACGCGCTCGCGCAGAATCAGCAGGTAATCCTGCATGCTGCGTTGCATCTGGCTGTCGCTCTGGCCTGCCGCACCGTAGCCGCTGTAGCTGGTGCCATAATAGGTGTAAGGATAGGCTTCCCCGGATCCCTGCGATTTATCGGCCTTTGGCGCTGTATCCATGTTCATCAAGCTTAGAAAATTTTTTCGGGCACAAAGATCACATCGCCCTTGAGCAGGAGCCATTGTTCCCCGGAAACACCCTTCATCAGGTCATCCACATTGACGATGAAGTTTTCGGTCTTGCCCTCGGGGCTGGTGCGGGTGAGCCGCACGCGCTTCAGGTCGGCAATGCGATTTTGTCCGCCGGCACGGGCAATGGCCTCGACAAGGCCCATTTTCTTTTCGGGTGGAAACACCACTGCGCCCGGCTGGTTGACCGACCCAACGATCTGCACGGTTCGCTGGGTGTATTCCAGCACGGTCAGGTTGATCTGCGGGTTGACGAGGTAGTCCTTGTTGTAGAGGTCGTGGATGAGCTCTTCCACCTGCCGGACTG
>JAYVZM010000396.1:0-3270 GCA_043783345.1 Verrucomicrobiota bacterium | reverse complement strand
CCTGACGCTGGTGGCGGCGCTGGCGGCGGGCGGCGCGGGCTGCACGGGCAAGGTCAAGCGGGCGTATCACGAGCGGCGCGCGAATAAATTTTATGACGCGGGCCAGTTCGACCGCGCGGAGATCGAGTATCTCAACGTGCTGCGGAGCGACCCCGGGAACGCCCGGGCGTTCGGGCGGCTGGGCACGATTTACTACCAGCAGGGCCGGCTGCAGACGGCGGGGCCGTTCCTCTACAAGGCCAGCTCGCTGGCGACGAACGATCTCGAACTGCGCCTGAAGCTGGGAATGTTCTTTGCCGCCGCCGGCAAATTGAAGGAGGCGGGCGAGGCGGCGAATTTCGTCCTGGACCGCCAGCCGCAGGACGCGGAGGCGCCGCTGCTCCTCGCCGAGGCGGCGAGTTCACCGGCGGAAATCGAGACGGTGCGGGCACGGCTGCGGGCGCTGGCGAAAGGCGGCGACCGCGCGCCGTTCGAGGTTGCGCTGGGGATGCTGGCCTGCCGCGACCAGGATTTTCCGGCCGGCAAGACGTTCTTCCTGCGCGCCGTGTCCCTGGATCCGAAATCCGCCCCGGCCTACGCGGCGCTGGGCGCCCTGTGCACGATGGTGAACGACACGAACGGCGCGGAAACCAATTTCAAGGCGGCGGCGGAGTTTTCAGACGCGCGGTCGGCCCGGCGGCTGATTTATGCGCGGTTCAAACTGCAGGCGGGCGATCTGCCGGCGGCGAAGCAGATCCTGGCGGACGCGGTCAAGTCGGCGCCGGATTTTTTGCCGGCGTTGCTGGGGCTGGCGGAAATCGCGATGGCGGAAAAAAAGTTTGCCGAGGCGCACGGATTTTCGGACAAGGTGCTGGCGCGCGACCCGGACAACTTCGACGGCCTGATGTTTGCGGGCCGGCTCAACCTCGCCGAGAACGAGCCGGACAAGGCGGTGGGCGTGTTCGAACGGATCACCAAGCTGTATCCCCAGGCGTCGCACGCGCATTGCGAGCTGGCGCTGGCTTATCTCGCGGCCGAGGACGCCACGAAGGCGGTCATCAGCCTGAACCGCGCCTTGGAACTGGATCCCGGCTTCGTCCAGGCGCAACTGCTGCTGGCCGAGGCCCAGATCAACAGCCGCAATCCGGATCCGGCCATCGTGGCCATGACCAAGCTTTCGCAAAAGCTGCCGCAGCTCCTGGAGGCGAAATTATTGCTGGCGAACGCCTACCGGCTCCGCAACCGGAACGGCGACGCCCTCGCCATCTATCAGTCGCTCGAAAAAGACCACCCCAAGGATCCGCGGATGCCGCTGCTGGCCGGCACGGTCGCCATGCAGTTGAAGGATTACGCCCGGGCGCGGACCGCCTTTGCCCGCGTGCAGGCACTGGTGCCCGACAGCCTCTCCGCGCTGGAACAACTGGTGAACCTGGACTTGCTGGAAAAAAAATATGACGCCGCCCTGGCGCGGGTGCAGGCCGAGGTGCAAAGAAAACCGAAGCTCGCCGCCCTGCAACTGATCGTGGCCAAGGTGTGGCTGGTGCAGGGAAAAACGGACCCCGCCGAGGCCGCGCTGCTCAAGGCGGACGAGCTGGAGCCGGGCAACCTCAACTCCGCCCTGCTGCTCGCGCAGATGTATTTCAACGCCAAACAGAATGACAAGGCGCTGGTGAAGCTCGAGGTCATCCTCGCCAAATATCCCAAGGACATCTCGGCGCTGATGCTCGCGGCCACCATCCACGAGCAGGAAAAGGATTACAAAAAGGCGGCGGCCGCCTACGAAAAAGTCCTGGCGACGGATCCGAAGTTCAGCCTGGCGCTGAACAACCTCGCCTATTTGTATTCGGAGGTTCTCGGCCAGCTTGACCGCGCCTATGAACTCGCCCAGCGCGCCCGGGTGCTCCTGCCGTTCGATCCTTCGACGGCGGACACGCTCGGCTGGATCCAGCTCCGGCGCGGCGCGTATGGCCCCGCGCTCGGCCTGCTCCAGGAAAGCGCGGCCAAAATGTCCGACGTGCCGGAAGCCCAGTTCCATTTCGGCCTGGCGAATTACCTGACGGATGACGAGGACGCCGCCCGCGCCGCCTTCCAGCGCGCGTTGCAGCCCGGCAAGGAATTTCGCGGCCGCGAGGAATGTCAGCTCTGCCTCGCGCTGCTCGACATCCATCCGCCGACCGCCGACGCGGCGGCGCGCGCAAAACTGGCGGCGCGCATCGCGGAAAAACCCGAGGACCCGGTGGCGCAGGGACGCCTCGCGGCCATTTTCCTACGCGAGGGAAATGCCGCCAAGGCCATCGCCGGCTATGAAGCCGTGTTGAAGACGGATCCGAAAAATGTGCCGGCGCTGCTCCAGCTCGCCCGGCTGTATGCGCCCCAAGACGCGGCCAAGGCGCTGGCCACGGCCAAAACCGCCAACAAGCTCGCCCCCAACAACGCCGAGGTGACACGGCTCCTCGGCCGGCTCACCCTGCAAGCCGGCGATTTCAAGCAGGCGTCCGGCCTCCTCCAGACCATCGCCAAAAACCAGCCGGACGATGCGCCCGCCCAGTTTGATTTTGCCCAGGCAGCCTACGGCCTCGGAAAAATTTCCACCGCCCGCGCCGCCATGCAAAACGCGCTGCAGTTGAATTTGCCCGCGCCCCAGGCGGTGGAAGCGCGCCGGCTGCTCGAACTGTCCGCCCTCGCCGACCATCCCGCTGAAGCCGTGGCCGCCAGTTCCCGCGTGGAGGAAATTTTGAAGGCCGAACCCGCCTACGTGCCCGCGCTCATGGCCCAGGCCGTGATCAAGGCGCAAAATTCCGACCCGGCCACGGCCGCCGCCATCTGCGAAAAAATCATCGCGCGCTGCCCGGACTTTGCGCCCGCCCAGCGGCTGCTCGCCCTCCTTTATGCCCGGGACGCCACGAAGACGGCGGCGGCCTACGCGTTCGCCATGAAGGCCCGCGACGATTTCCCCGACGACCCCGCGCTCGCCAAGGCCATCGGCATCATCCATTTTCAGCAGGGCGATTTTTCCCGCGCGGCCAAGCTGTTGAAGGACTGCGCGGCGAAGGCGGACACCGACGCGGAAATTTTTTATTATCTCGGCCGCGCGCAGCTCAAGCTGAAAGACCGCGTGGCGGGCCGGGCCAGCCTGCAATCGGCGCTGAACCTGAAGTTGTCTGGAGCCGACGCCGACGCCGCGCGCCAACTGCTCGGCGAATTGAAATGAAGCCGCCGGCCGGCGCCGCGGGTGAGTTGAGAGGGGGTGAGTTGAGAGGGGAGCGACGGACTCCCGACTCTCAACTTTCA
>JAYVZM010000395.1:0-3271 GCA_043783345.1 Verrucomicrobiota bacterium | reverse complement strand
TGGTTCACTTCATTCTCGATGCGGTCGAGCAACTCGACGTTAGCGCGGCGCGGGTCAACGAGCGGGGCAGCGGCAGTGCGCAGTATCCGCCGCGGATGATGCTCGCGCTGCTGGTCTACAGCTACGCCACCGGGGTGTTCGGGAGCCGGCGGATCGAGCAGACCAGTTTTGAGAACGTGGCGGTGCGGTTGCTCTGTGGCGACACCCACCCCGATCACGACACGATCTGCGCGTTCCGCCGGGAGAACCGGCCGTTGGTCGCCCGCAGCTTCGCGCAAGTGCTCGAACTGGCGGTGCGCTGCCGGGTGCTCCAAGTCGGGGAGATCACGGTGGCCCTCGACGGCACGAAGGTGCTCGCCTGCGCCAGCCGCCACGCGGCGGTCAGCTACGCGCGCGCGGGCGAGCAACTCCAGCAGGTCGACTGGGAGATCGAGCAATTGTTGGCCAAGGCCGATCAGGCGGACGCGACGCCGTTGCAGGACGGCCTGACGATCGCGGGCGAGCTGACCCGCCGGCACGAGCGCAAGGCCCGGCTGGCCCAAGCGCGCACCGAGATGGAGGCCCGCGCCTACGCCCGCGCGCAGGCCGAGCGCGGCGAAGATCATCCCGACCAGCCGGGCCCGCCACCGCCGACCCCGCCGCGACCGAAGGATCAATACAACTTTACCGATCCGGCCAGCCGGATCATGCCCGCTGGCGGCCCCGGCCGCTTCGAGCAGGCCTACAATGCCCAGGCCGTCGTCGAGGTCGCCAGCCGGTTGATCGTCGGCCAACGCGTCTGCCAGGCCGCCAACGACAAGGCGCAACTGGAACCGACCCTCGCGAGCGTGGCGCCCGCCGCCGGCGCGGTCCAAACCGTCCTCGTCGACAGCGGTTTTGTCAGCGAGGCAGCGGTGCTCCGGGTCGAACACGCCGCCCCGGGCCTCACGGTCCTCGCCGCGATCAAACGCGAACCCCATGGCCGCACCATCGCGCAACTGGAGCGGCCCACCGATCCGCCCGCGCCACTCCCTGACGCGCCGTTCGCCGCCCGGATGATCCACCGCACAGCGAGCGCCGCCGGTCGCGCCGCCTACCGGTTGCGTCAGCAAACCGTCGAGCCGGTTTTCGGCATCATCAAGGAAGCGCTCGGCTTCCGGCGCTTCCGGCTGCGCGGCCTCGAGAAGGTCTCGCTTGAGTGGACGCTCGTCACCCTCGCCTACAATCTCAAACGCCTGCACCGCCTCGGAGCGGTCCTCCCCACCGCGTAAATCGAGCGAAAACGCCTCGCTCCCCGCGCCGACCGCAACTTTCCTGCCTGCCGCCCACCTCCGCCGCCAGCGCGCAGCGCTGGCTTTAGCAGCCTGAGGGAACGGCCCGCCTCGTTTTCTTCAGACGCGGTCCCCAACAAAAAACCTTCGACGCGAAGTCCGACAGGCTGCTAGCCAAGAGTCTCCCGGTTGGAGGACCAAACGCGAAGATAACGTTTGAGGGGATAGAAATGCCGGAGAATCGAGCCCTCCACGCCAAGTCGCTCTGGCTGGAAAACTCGGAGCACTTCCTGCACCTGATCGGTTCCAGCAACTTCACGAGCGCCGGTCTCGGTATCGGCGCTAATCGCAATTGGGAGCTGAACGTGGCCTCTTGGGCTCGCTTGGACAATCGCGATGAATTCTCGCCTCGGAATGCTGCCTGGCCGGAACGCGAATCGGAATCGATCGATCCGGAAGAGGTGGATTGGGAGCCCTACGCCAACCTTGAGGATGAAAGCGACCCCAAGGCACCGCTGCTGCCCAACTGGTGCGGTTCGGCGGTGTATTTCCTCAAGTCAGACGGCCAGGCCGCGCTGGAGCTGAATATCGGTGACAATCCTCCCGAGGAATGGTCGATCCTGGATGGGTCTGGCACACGACCCTTGTTGACCGCCGGCGATTGGCGCTCGGCCGCTTCTCCCAGCCGAGTCGAACTCCCTTGGCCCGACGACCGGCCTCCGACGGAACTCGTCGTCCGGGTAGCTGGGTTGCCGGGCGAGGCGCGTTGGCCGGTCGAGGTTCGCTCATTCGCCGACCTGCCGCCTCCCCAGGAACTCCGCGACCTCACCCTGGAGCAGCTCCTGCACATTCTCACCTCAGCACTCCCGCTGCATCGTTGTCTGCAAAAGATGTGGCGCCAGCACAGCGATGAGGCTGCTCCAGTCGTGCCAGTGGTGGCACTGGATCCTCTGCGGCGCTTCCAACGAGATACCCATCTGCTTGAACGCACCCGGAGGTTCTCTCTGGCCATGACCGGCATGCGGCAGCGACTGGAGAGCCCAATCCCTTCCGAGGAGTATCTGCAATGGCGCCTTCACGGACCGGTGGGGGTCGCGAAAGTGGCGGCCGCAATCTTGAAAGAGGCAGGCTCTGACGGCGAAAAGGCGTTCCTTCTCGGGGAACTCGCCCTCGAACTATCCCAGATTCAGCCGAAAAGTGAGACCGGTTGCATTCCACGCAGGCGGATCCAAGAGGCGATTGGCACCCTCGTGCTGGACTTTGAAAAACAAGCTGAGCCATTACTAGCCTCCACCGAGGTCGGCCTTCACAACTACGTGCGGAGCGCGTTGAAAAAGGCCCGCGTATGAGCGACTGGTGTCCATTCGCCGCGGGAATAGATCTGAACGGATCCGGCAACGTCACGCCAGAAGATGCCGCACGGCAAAGCGCAACCGCCAAGGACCTCTTGCTGCGCTTCACTCATCGGCCCGGCGCCATCCTCGCGGATGAGGTAGGCATGGGTAAAACATTCGTTTCCCTCGCGGTCGCCGCATCGGTTGCCCTCTACGACACAAGGAAACGCCCCGTCGTGGTCATGATACCCCCTGGCCTGAAGGAGAAATGGCCCCGTGATTTCGCGATGTTCATCGAGCGGTGCCTCACCCCCGAACTCCAAGGTCGACTCAGGTGCGGTTCCGCCAAGTCCGGAGTTGAATTCCTCAAGTTCCTGGACGATCCCGTCGACCGGCGGTGCCAGATCATATTCCTGACACACGGAGCGATGCAGATCGCGCTCACCGACGAGTGGGTTCGTCTTTCCGTGATACGCCAGGCGATCTATCGCCGGCACGGCACCGATGACCTGAAAAGATCGCTAAGCCGCTGCTTAGGGCAACTCATCCGTGGCCTTGGCCGGGTGGACCGGCACAACAACGATGTCTGGGAACCCCTCCTATCGTCCCATCCAAATGAATGGGCCGGCATCCTGAAGCGGGCAGGTATCGAGCTACCCAACGATGATGACCCGGTGCCTCAACACC
>JAYVZM010000394.1:0-3272 GCA_043783345.1 Verrucomicrobiota bacterium | reverse complement strand
GCGGTGGTGGGCGGGCTCATCGTGTCGCAGATGCTCACCCTCTACATCACGCCGGTCATCTACCTTTATATGGACCGCTTCACGCACCGGCACATCCGGAAACACAGCCTGGCAGCCGTCATGGCCGAGTCCGCGCCGCTGGCGAAATGAGGCACCCGGTTTGCAAAGGGCGCAACCGCGGTTAGCTTCCGGGCAGACCAGTTCAGGCCTTCCTTTCACTCCGCAACCGCCACCCCGCCGCCGACATGAAAACCGCCACCCGCCACGCCTTGCTCGCCCTCCTCCTTGGTTCGACCGTCACCGGGGCGCTGCCCGCCGCCGAACCCAGTCCCGTCACCGTGGTCTTCTCCCAACCGGAGAAATACGCCGATTTGAGGGACGACTTCAGCGACAATGACAACGCGCGCGGCCGCGCACGCTTTCTGCCGCCGATCCAGGAACACCTGCAGCGGGAAGCCGGCCGCCGGCTGGCCGCCGGGCAGAAGCTCACCGTCACGTTCACGGATATCGACCTCGCCGGTGATTTCGAGCCCTGGCGCGGCGTCCAATTCGACCATGTGCGCATCGTGAAGGATCTCTTCATTCCCCGACTGACTCTGAAATTCACGCTGGCCGACGCCAGCGGCAACGTGCTCAAGGAAGGCGAGCGCAAACTGGTCGATTCCTCGTTTCAGATGCGCATCACCCCGGGATTCCAAACGGATGAGCTGCGCTACGAGAAGGCCATGCTGAGCGATTGGTTGCGCGACGAACTCCGGCCCCAGCGGAACTGACCGCCGCCAACCGCTTCAGTTTTTTCCGGGCGGTTCGTCGCCTGAGGTGAAAAGTGCGCCGGAGGACACCGGCGCCGTCTGCCAGTTGAACGCGATGGTGACGGAGCGGAAGAGAAACGTCACCGCCATGGCCAGCAGGGCGGCCGCCGTGGCCGTGAGGTTGAGATAGACCCCCGCGCTGATGAACGTGACCGCGCCGGCCAGCGCCGTGAGCACGTAGAACTGGCCGGGCTTGAACATGAGCGGTTCCTCGCGCGTGAGCACGTCGCGCAGCAGGCTGCCGCCCACGGCGTTGATCACGCCGACGAGCACGGCGGCCGACGGCGGCAGGCCGGCGGTGAGCGACTTCTGCACGCCGAACACCGCGTAGGCGCCGAGCCCGGCGGCGTCGATCCAGGCAATAAGCCGCGATAACCGGTGCACCTGCGACTGGAAGAATAGGCTGGCGACGGTGGCCGCGATGATCGCATACATGTAGGCGGGGGTCGTGAGCAGCGGGGTGAGTCCTTCCTGGAGGAAAATGCCGTCGCGGATGAGGCCGCCGCCGATGCTCGACACCAGCGCGAGCACCAGCACGCCCACGATGTCGTAATGCCGCTTGATGGCCGCCAGCGCGCCGGTCAGCGCGAACGCAAACGTCGCGCCGAGATCGAAGAACACCGGCAGGTCGAAACTTCCCTTGAGCATGATGGCAGGGCGAAAATCCGCTCCCGTCACCGGACTGGCAAGCGTAACCTTGGCCGGCTCGCAACGGCCGAAAGGCGCGTCGTCACCCGCGCGACACCGCGATTTCACCGTCCCGCCACAAAACCGCCCCATGCCCGCTTGCCGGCACGCACGCGCAAAAATTTCATCGCGGGGTGAAATTACACACCACGCTGTTTGTTCTGCTTTTGATCAATTCCGCCGCCGTCGGGCTCGCTGCCGATGACGCGGCTTCGGGATCCGGCGAATCGCTCCGCCTCGAGGATGTCGAGGTGAAGGCCCCGCGCAATTCGGCCGTCACGCAGGCGCTGACCGACAGCAGCCTGGCGGCCCGACAGCCGCAATCGGTCCTCACGCTCGAATATATCTCGAACAATGTCGCCCCGACGGCCGACTACGCCACAATCGCGGCCCTCGCCCCGAGCGTGGCCAACGTCGAGACCAACGGGCCCGGTTTGAGCGAGGCCAAGCACACCACGATCCGCGGCATCGATGACGGCGGCTACAACGTGACCTTCGACGGGATTCCCTTCGGCGACTACAACTCCTACAGCCACCACACCACGAGTTACTTCCCGGCGAAGCTGATCGGCCGGGTCGTGGTGGACCGCGGCCCGGGCACCGCCAGCACCATCGGCCTCGCCACCTTTGGCGGGACCATGGCGCTCTACTCCAAGGATCCGCGCACCGCGATGTCCTTTGTGCCGACCCTCAGCGCCGGCAGCTTCGGCACCCGGCTGGGCCACTTCGAGGCCAACACCGGCCTGCTGCCGGGACTGGGCAACGGCTCGGCGATCTTCAGCTACCAGCGCATGACGACCGACGGCTACCGCACCAACGCCGACATGAAGCGCGACACCTACAACCTCAAATACGTGCAGCCGGTCGGGCCCGGCACGACGATCACCGTGCTGAGCAGCGTGAATAAGATCAGCTTCGGCAATCCCGGCACCGTGACGCAGTCGCAGATCGACACGTTCGGTCGCAACTTCGGCCTGAAGGACGACAACGCGGCGAACCACCTGGATATCCTTAACCGTAAATACAACTATCAGGACAAGAAGGCGGACTTCGAATACATCGGGCTCGACACCAATCTGGGCAGCGGCTGGACACTCGAAAACAAGATCTACACCTATTCCTACGACAACGTCAGCCACGAGAAGCCGAAGGCCGGCTCCGGCGCCGCGGCGGGCCAGATGCTCGGTTCCGTCAAGGGGAACGAATACCGCACCTATGGCGACACCTTGCTGCTCTCCCACGAGGACGCACTCGGCACGTTCAAAACGGGGCTGTGGTATGACCGGACCACGAACCACCGCTTCACCTACGGCGTCAACTACGACACCACCGGGGCCGACACGATCGACCTGACCCCGACCGCGCTCTACAAGGCGGCGGCGCCCGGCGGCAACCCCGCCACGCTGCCCGGCGGCTCCGCCTACGATTACAAATACCTGCTGGTGGACAAGGACACCTCGTTCCAGCCGTTTGCGGAATACGAGTGGAGGGTGAGCAGCGATTTCAACGTCAACGCCGGCGCGAAATACATCAAATTCAGCCGGGATTTTAATGCCACGGTCAATCAAACCTCGGGTCGCCAGGCGCTCATCGCCTCCCGCACGGACTCCAAAATGACACCATCGGTGACAGCGCACTACACGATCACCAAGGACTGGGCGGCCTACGCCGAGTGGGCCCAGGGCACCATGGCCCTGTTCGAGAGCAATTCCTTCTATATCGACAACGCCAACCTCGGGGCGATCGCCATCAAGCCCCAGCTCTCGACCAACT
>JAYVZM010000393.1:0-3279 GCA_043783345.1 Verrucomicrobiota bacterium | reverse complement strand
CGACCGCCGGCGCTAAGGAACGGCGCTCATGGAGCGCCGCTGCAACAGACTGCGTGAGCGCAGGCTTGCCGCTCGCGACGGAATACACCTGATTGGATCGATGCCAGAGGTCCGGCCCGAACCACTTAAACTCTACACCGTCGTCATTCCCGCCCGGGATGAGCAGGATTCCCTGCCCGGCACGGTCACGAACATCTACCAGACCCTCCAGCGCGAGGGCGTGCCACACGAGATCGTGGTCGTCGACGACGGCAGCCGCGACCGCACCTGGGCGGTGCTGGCGGAACTCCGGCAGATCGTGCCGACGCTGGCCCCGGTGCGGAACACCGGCCAGCATGGTTTCGGCCGCGCGGTGCTCCATGGGTTCAAGCACATGAAAGGCGACGCGTGCGTCATCATGATGGCCGATGCCTCCGACTCACCGGCGCACGCGGTGCAATACTGGCGCTTGCTCAACGAAGGCTGGGATTGCGTCTTTGGCAGCCGTTTCGTCAAGGGCGGCCAGGTCATTGACTATCCCCGCGTGAAGCTGCTGGTGAACCGGCTGGCCAATTTCATGGTGCGGCTCGGCTTCAACATCGCGCTGAACGACACGACGAACGCCTTCAAGGCCTACCGGCGCGCCGTCATCGAGGGCGGCCGGCCCTATCTCGCCCCGCATTTCAACCTCACCGTCGAGCTCCCGCTCAAGGCCATCGTGCGCGGCTACACCTGGACGGTGATCCCCATCTCGTGGCAGAACCGGAAGCACGGCGAGGCCAAGCTCAAGATCAAGGAGATGGGCAGCCGCTATTTTTTCATCTGCGCCTACGTCTGGCTGGAGAAATATTTCAGCCGCGGCGACTACCGGAAACGCTGAGGCGGCCGCCGCATGCTTGAACTGCTCGCACCGCTCTTCTCCTGGCTGGCCGCGGACGAAGCGCGCTACCGGGCGCTGGGCTGGACGTGTTTCGGCCTGACGGGGCTGCTCGCCTTCGCGCCCGCGGTCAGCACCGGCCCGCAGACGCGCGTCCGGCGCGGCCCGGGCCATCCGCTGGTTTTCACCGCCGCCCTCCTGCTGACGCTGCTCACCCTGCGCTGGCCCTCGTGGTTCGCAACGCGCCAGCCCAACCCGGACGAGGCGCACATGATCGCCGGCGCCATCACGCTGCGCGACTACCCCGTCTTCTGGCGTGACGTGGACGGCACTACGCACGGACCGCTCGACGACTACGTGCTGCTGCTTGCGCCGCTGCTCGGCTTGCCCCTCGACGCGGCCGGCGCGCGCTTCATCGGAACGCTCCTCCACGCCGGAGCGCTGCTCGGCGCGTGGGCGGGAGCCGCGCGGTTTTTCCATCCCGTGGCCGCCCGGCTGGCGGTGCTGCCGGGACTGCTGTTCTGGGCCAGCACCTCGTTCTGGGATTTTTTCCAGTATTCGAGCGAAATGCTCCCCGTCTGCCTGAGCAGCCTGGGCGGGGCCCTCGGTGCGGTCGCGTTGACCACGACGTCATCGCGCGTTCGTCCTTGGGCGCTATTTGGCGCCGGGGCCCTGCTGGGACTCGTGCCATATGCCAAGCTGCACGGCATGCTGCTTGCCGGTGGCCTCGGCCTGATCCTGCTGGGCCTGACGGTCCGGTGGGCCGGAACATCATCCGCGGAAGTCACCCCCCGGTGGAAGTCGGGCGGCTGGCTCGTCGGTGGCGCGCTGGCGCCCACGCTGCTGGTCGCGGTTCACCTGACTTGGTTCGGCCTCTGGCCGGTTTTCAACCGGGCCTACCTGGCCAGCAATCTGCTCTATGCCGGACTCAAGGAACATACCTTGGGGCACATGATCTGGGATTGGCCGAACTTCATTGCGAATGCGCCGGACTACCGTTCCTTTTTCATGGGCGTGATGCTCGCGGCCGCGGTCCTTCTGGTTCCGGCGCTGCTGGCTTGGCGGCAGTCGTGGGCCACGCTCGCCCTGTGCGCCACCGTCGCCTTGCTGGGGTTTCTCTCGGTGGTCCTCGCGGGGCGGGAATATCTGCACTACCTCCATTTCGCCGTCGCGCCCTCCGTGCTCCTGTTGGCGGGGCCCGCCCATTTCGCCCGGGCCAATCTCGCCGCGCTCAGGCGTCCGCTCGGCTGGGTGCCCCTGCTGGTCCTGCCCGTGCTCGCGCTGGCCGCGCCGGCGGTTTCCCTCCGCCAGGCAGCCAATCCCTTTGTCGGCCGCTATCCGTCGCACCGGACGGAGTGGATCACGCCGGTGCCCCAGCGCCTGCGCGCCGAGGCCCGCCCCGGCGACCGGCTCGCCATCTGGGGCTGGCAGACCACCTACTACGTCGAGACGGGACTGCCGCAGGGCACCCGCGATGCCCAGACCTCTCGCATGATCGAACCCACCGCGATGCGCGCTTATTACCGCAAGCGGTTCCTGCAGGATCTGCAGCGCAACCGGCCCGCTTGGTTCGTCGACGCCGTCGGCGGCGACAACTTCGCTTACAAGGATCGCGCCGCCACGGGACATGAAACCTTCCCGGAGCTGGCCGCGGAAATCGGCCGGCACTACGCGTTCGTCGCCGATTTGGACGGCTCGCGCATCTATCGACGCAAGTAGGCCCGACTTGGTCAAACCCTCTTGTTGACCTCCGTCGGCTCCGCATTTCTAGTTAGGCTGCATGATTTACCTGCTCGGTGGTTCCGGTTACGTCGGCTCGGCCTACCAGGCTTTGCTCCAGCGCCAAGGCCTTCCCTTCCGCAACGTGCGGCGGGCCGACTTTGATTATACCAACCAGGCCGCGCTGACCGGACTGCTCCGCCGCGAAAAGCCCGCTTTCCTCATCAACTCCGCCGGCTACACCGGCAAGCCCAACGTCGACGCCTGCGAGCTGCACAAGGCCGAATGCCTGCTCGGCAACGCCGTCCTGCCCGGCATCGTCGCCCAGGCCTGCGCCGACGCCGGCGTGCCGTGGGGCCACGTCTCCTCCGGCTGCATCTACAGCGGCGAGCGACCCGACGGCTCCGGCTTCATCGAAACCGACCCGCCCAATTTCACTTTCCGGACGAACCACTGCAGCTTCTACTCCGGCAGCAAGGGGCTCGGCGAGGAGGTGCTCGCAAATTTCCCCGCCGCCTACGTCTGGCGGCTGCGCATCCCGTTCAACGAGGTGGACGGACCGCGCAACTATATCAGCAAACTCATGCGCTACCCGCGCCTGCTCGATGCGACCAATTCCATCTCGCAGCTCGACGAGTTCGTCGCCGCCACCTTCGCCTGCTGGGAAAAACGCGTCCCCTTCGGCACCTACAACGTCACCAACC
>JAYVZM010000392.1:0-3288 GCA_043783345.1 Verrucomicrobiota bacterium | reverse complement strand
CCGCGTCCGACTGGTAACCGGAGGTGAAGAAGAACTTCATCTCGAAGACGCCGTGCGGGGTCTTCATGTATTTGTTGGCGAGCGCGCGGCTGACGGTGGTCTCGTGCACCCCGATGATGTCGGCGATCTGGGTCATCGTCAGCGGCTTCAGTTTGGAAACGCCCTGCTCGAAGAACTCGCTCTGGTGCTTGATGATTTCGCGCGTGATGCGCTCGATGGTGCGCTGGCGCTGCTCGATGGCATTGATGATGAATTTGCCGGAGCGCAGTTTCTCGCGCAGATAGTCGCTCTCCTGTTTGCTCAACTTGCCCTTGGCGATGAGTTCCTTGTAGGTGTTGCTGAGGCGCAGCCGGGGAATGTAGTCATGGTTGAGGATGATCTTCCATTCGTCGCCGTCCTTTTCCACCGTCACATCGGCGATGACGACGCGGTTGGCGTCATCGGCGAAGCGGCGGCCGGGGGCGGGATCGAGCGTGCCGATTTCTTCGATGGCCTCCTGGATGACCTCGGGGGAGAGGCCGGTCTTGCGGGCCAGGTCCGGGATGCGTCGGCGCATGAGCAGCGCCAGGTGATCGCGGATGATGCGGGCGGCGACCGATTTTCCCCGGCCTTTCTGGACGAGCTGGATCAGGAGACAGTCCGAGAGATTCTCCGCCCCGATGCCCGCGGGATCAAATGACTTCAGCAATTGCGCCGCCTCCTGCATGGTCGCCAGCGGCAGGCTGGAAAGCAGGGCCAGGTCCGAAAGGGTGGAAGTGAGATAGCCACGGTCGTCAAGACTGCCGACGAGAAAGCGCAGGGCTTCCAGGACCTGGGGTGGGCAGTCGGTCAACTCGGCCTGCGACATGAGATGCTGCTGCAACGAGGTTTCGATGGTCAGCGAGTCGTAGAAATGTTGCCGGCGCTCGTCCTCTTCGCCGGTCGTCTGCCGCACCCCGCCGGTGTCGGACATGTGGTCGCGCCAGTCCTGGCCGATCTTCTCCAGGACCTGGAAATCCTTGTCGAAATTCATCTCGTCCCGCGGATCGTCGCTGGCCGAGGCCTTCTCGTCGCCGCTGGTCGCGGATTTCTCGAGGCTGACGTCGTCCATCGGCTGCTCCTCGAGCGTCGGGTTGGACTGCAATTCCTCCTGGATGGCCGCGCGCAGATCGAGGGCGGCGACCTGCAGGATTTTCAGCGACTGCCGCATCTGCGGCGCCAGCACGAGCTGCTGGGTCTGCCGCTGGTGGAAACCTTGATGGAGTCCGGGACCGCTCATACACGCACGGGGTTATCGCTGGCTTTCGAGCGTGGAGATGCTGGGGATGGGCGGGAGGGCGACGGCGGGGGTTGAACCGGGTTGGGCGGGCGGGAAAACCTCAGCGAGATACACGGCCAGCTTTTCATTGGTCGGGCCGTAGCGGTCGCTGTAGAGATAGAGTTCCAGGTCCGTCAGCATCTCGAAGGCGGACTGGTAGCGCTTGTCGCGATCGCGCTGGAGGGTCTTGTGGATGATCGCCTCGAGCTTGGGATCAATGTCGGCCCGGAGGGTGGAGAATTTGGGCAGCGGCATCGTCAGGATGCTGCGGCGGGATTCGAGCCGGCTCGCCCCGCGGAATATATTCCGTCCGAGCAGAATCTCGGTCATCACGATGCCCAGCGAGAAGAGGTCCGAGCGTCCGTCCGTGACGGCGTAACTGGCGCCCTCCGGCGAGAGGTATTCGTCCTTCCCGGGGATCACCTTGCCTTCCTCGTTATACATCAGGTCAAGCGCCTTCGCGATGCCGAAGTCCGTCAGCTTCACGTCGCCCTCGATGGCGAGCATGACGTTCTTGGGATTGACGTCCCGGTGCACGATGCCCAAGGGGCGGCCGTCGGCGTCCCGCTTCGCGTGGGCGTAGCTCAGGCCGCGGCAGACGCGCGAGGCGATGAACACCGCCATGTCCACGGGCACCGGCCGGTCCAGCTCGGTGTGCCGGTCGATGAATTGCTCGAGGTTTACTCCCGCGACAAATTCCATCGTCATGAAATACTGCCCGCCGATCTGCCCGAGGTGGTAGGTCTGGACGATGTTGGTGTGGATGAGGTCGGCGACCAGCCGGGCCTCGCCGATGAAGTTCTTCTGGAACTCCGGAATGCTCGAATATTCCTCGCGAATGAGTTTGATGGCGACGGTCTTGCGGAAATTGCCGCTGCCATGCTGCACCGCTTCATAGACGAGGCCCATGCCCCCTTCCGCCAGTTTGCGGATCAGCTCGTATTGGAGTTCGTTGAAGATGTGCTTGAGAGCAGCCACTTCCCTAGGAAAACCCCGGTTTTGGCGGGAGGCAAGAACACAGCACTTATATTTGCACGATTCCTGCTACAGGATTGACGTTGCCGCCGAGGGGCCGGTTGACAGCGCGACCAACGGGGCTACGATGCGAAGCATGTTGACCCTCACGCCCCGCGCCGCCCGCCAGGTGCTGGCCATGCACGCGGCCCAAGGCGATGCGCAAAAAAAGCTGCGCGTGTTCGTCGAGAGCGGAGGTTGCTCGGGTTTTGAATACGGCATGTCCTTCGACCTGCCCAAGCCCGAGGACAAGGTGTTCGAGAGCGAAGGCGTGCAACTCCTGGTTGATCCCACCAGCCTGGCCTATCTCGAGGGCACCAATATCGATTTCGACGACGGTCTGCACGGCAAGGGCTTCGAGCTGAAGAATCCCAACGCGCAGAGCACCTGCGGCTGCGGCAAGTCGTTCAATTAAATTTCTGACGGAGAAATCCGTTTTGGCGGGGGCCTGCTTGCAGGCCGATGCCGAGCTCAAACCAGCGCCTCGTGGAGCGCCACGATGCCGAAGGTGAACGGAGTGGCGCGAACCGAACTGAAACCGGCGCGGCGGATTTCAACCGACATTTCGTCCCGGCCGGGAAACCCGGCGATCGAGCCACCCAGATATTCATAGGCGGAGCGATCGCCGGTCACGACCGCCGCAATGACGGGCAGAACAAACCTCAGGTAGGCGTAATAGACCGGGCGAAACCAGAAAACGGGCTGCGAGAACTCCAGCACGAAAAGCCGGCCGCCCGGACGGAGCACCCGGTGCATTTCCTGGAGGGCCCGATGACGGTCGGCCATGTTGCGCAGGCCGAAGGAAATCGTGATCGCCTCAAACGACGCATCGGGCAGGGGCAGGGCCAGACCGTCGCCCTGCCGGAACTCGATCGCCGCCCATCGCGGGCGGCGGGAGCGCTTTCTCACCGCTTCGTCCAACATGGGCTGGCAGAAATCCATTCCCGTCAACCGCACCCCGGGAGGCAGGCCATCCG
>JAYVZM010000391.1:0-8420 GCA_043783345.1 Verrucomicrobiota bacterium | reverse complement strand
CGCGGCCAGGGCCCTGGCCGCCCTCAGGGTGTATTGTCCGTGATGTCCGCCGATATCCAGAAAGCCGCGGGCGTTCGCGATCAGCCGGTCGAAGAGCTGCAGGGTCTCGCGTTCATAGCCGCCGAAATAGAGTATCTCGCGTTGCACATAGTCCGCCTCGTCAAGTTCCATGATGATGCCGGGCCCCACCTCCACCCGCACGGTGCTGACGGCCAGCAGGCGCCTGAGCCAGCGAAGCAGCCGGCGCTTGCTCGGATGTTCCGGCCCGCGGTGGTAACGCGCGATCAGTTTGTGCCGCCAGGAAATCGGGCACGGTTTCGGCTCGTCGGGAACGGCCGACGATGCGCTCGTCGGGGGGGAGGGGGAGGCGGGCTCAGTCATCGGAGGTCTGCCCGGTCCAGGTGTGCGGCAAGAGCACGATGCCCTCGCTGGCATGCGGCACAATGCCGGTCCCGAAACGATCGCTGTCGAGTGATTCGAAGCACAGCGCTTCGGGCACATCGACCAGGTTTTCCAGCCGGTAATTCAGGTGCACCTGCAGGCTCATCGGCATGGTGCGGAAGGGCCAGGCCGGCACTGTGCAGGAGATCACCCCCCGCGGGGCAATGGCCAGGGAATGACCGAGCCCGGCATTGCTCCAGAAATTCGCGAGTTTCTGCCCTTGGCTGGAAATAATGAAGCCGCATTCCAGTCCCTCCTTGAATCGCCCGGGCTCGGTGCAGCGATAGTGGACCCGCAAGGTGAGCGTGGCCCCGGCGGGCACGGTCTGCCGGGCTTCGCCGTCCACCAGCAGGTCGACCGACTCGATCTCGAGCCATTGATTGCTGCGGTTGGCGTTCCAGCTTGCGGCGCCGGAGCCGCGCGTTGACTCGCTGAGATAATGGTCGATCACCTTGCGGGTGTCTCCGTCCAGCAGCACTCTGCCCTGCTGCAAGTAGACACAGCGGGCGCAAAGCCGCTGCACCGCGGCCATTTGGTGGCTCACAAAGAGCACGGTGCGCCCGCCCCCCGCAACCTGCTGCATCTTCCCCAGACATTTTTGTTGGAAGGCGATGTCGCCCACCGCCAGCACCTCGTCCACAATGAGAATCTCGGGCTCCAGGTGGGCGGCGACCGCGAAGGCCAGCCGCACATACATGCCGCTGGAGTAATGCTTCACGGGCGTGTCGATGAAGCGCTCGACCTCGGCGAAGGCGACGATTTCGTCGAACTTGCGGCGGATCTCGACGCGCGACATGCCGAGAATGGCGCCGTTGAGGAAGATGTTCTCCCGGCCGGACAGTTCGGGATGGAACCCGGTGCCCACCTCCAGCAGGCTGGCGACGCGGCCGCGGATGGTGACGCGACCGGTGGTGGGCTCGGTGATGCGCGAAAGGATTTTCAGGAGGGTGGATTTGCCCGCGCCGTTTCGGCCAATGATGCCGATCACGTCACCTTGATTGACCTTAAAGCTGACATCTCGGAGCGCCCAGAATTCCTCCATGGCCGGATTGGGCGCCGCTGAGTGGGTGAGTTGCCGCCACAAGTCGCGCGCGCCCCGCGTGAGCGAATCGCGCAGCGTGTCCGAGCGCCGCTGGTGGGAAAGGAAATAGCGCTTGCTCAGGCCCTCGACGGAGATGACGGATGCGGCGGGCATTTTTAGAGGATATCGGCGAAGGTGCGTTCGGTATGGCGGAAATACCACAAGCCGGTGACCAGCAGCACCACCATCATGCCCGTGGAGATTGCGAGGTTGGTCGGGTCCAGCACCGGCTCGCCGCGCAGCAGGCACCAGCGGAAGCCGTCGATGGCGCCGACCATGGGATTGAGCGAATAGAGGTGGCGCCAGTTGGGCAGGTTGGTCGAACTGAAACCCACGGGCGAGAGGAAGAGGCCGATCTGCAGCAGGAACGGAACGACGAAGCGGAAATCGCGGTATTTCACGGTCAGGGCGGTGAGCCAGAGCCCCGTGCCGATGGCGGTGAGCAGAGTGAGGACGATGAAGAGCGGGAGGAACACCATGCGCCAGTCGGGGGCGAACTGCCACCAGACGCAGAGGATGGCGAGCAGGACCAGCACGACGGCGAAATCGACCAGGGCTACGGCGACCGAGCTGAGGGGCACGATGAGGCGGGGAAAATAAACCTTCGAGATCAGGTGAGTGTTGGCCACGAGACTGCCGCTGGCGTTGGAAAAGGCCGCGGAGAAAAGCTGCCAGGGCAGGAGGCCGCAAAGCACGAGCAGCGGGTAGGGCGCCTCGCCCGCGGGCATGCCGGCGAGCTTGCCGAAGATGAACGTGAACACCGCGAGGGTGACGGCGGGTTGGATCAGCGCCCACAAGACCCCCAGCACGGTCTGCTTGTAGCGCACCTTGATGTCACGCCAGGCGAGGAAACCGAGCAGCTCGCGATAGCGCCACAGATCCGCCCAGTAGTGACGGCTGGAACGGCCGGCATCGAGGACCAGTTCAGGGATGTCGTTTTTGACCATGGAATCAGCCGAGGGCGGCGGCGAGGCGGCGCTGGAAGGCGGGAAAAGCAAAGGAGTCGGCGTGGCGGCGCACAACCTCCGAATCGCGCGGGTGGCGGACGAGGTCGGCCACGGCGGCGGCCAGATCGGGAATGTTGCCGTATTCGGCGAGCTGGCCGACGGCGTTGTGGATGACCTCGGGCACCCCGCCGGCGCGGGCCCCCAGGCAGGGTTTGCCGTAGGTCATGGCCTCGAGGAAAACCAAGCCGAAACCCTCCTTGCGGCTGGGCAGGGCGAACAGGTCGCACGCGGCATATTCGGCGCGGAGAGCGTCATCGCTGATTATGCCGGTGAAATGCACCGCCCGGGTGATCCCGAGCGTGGCGGCCAGGGCCTGCAGGCGCGGGAGGTCATCGCCGCCGCCGACGATGCGCAGGTGGGCGAAGGGGAACTCCCGGCGCACGAGCGGCATCGCCTCGATGAGGGTGTCCACCCCTTTGTAAGTGTCGGTGCTGGCCAGCCGGGAGACGGTGAGAAGGCGCGGATGGTCGAACGAGAGCGTGGCCGGGGTCTCCCCCCCGGAGACAAAATACGGGTCGAGCGTGTTGGGCACGACCACGGTCCTTTCCGGCGGCAGGGTGGGGTGGAAGCGCAGGATCTGCCGGCGGGTGTATTCGCTGACACAGAGTATGCGGCAGGCGCCGAGCATCGCCCGTTGTTCCAGGAAGCTGTAGGGACGCCACACCTCGATGCCGTGGGCAACCAGATAGTATTTGAGGCGGGGATTGAAGAATTTCGCGAGGCGGGCAATGGCGAGCTGGTGCAGGTGGCCGCAGACCAGCGTGTCGGCCCGGCGGGCGAGGCGGATCGTCTCCGCAATGAACTTGGATTTGTGGCGGGCGCACCCAATCTGCGCGCCGAACTGTCCGTTGGTGTAGCGGGCGAGCCGCGCGTCGCGGCCGGGCAGATCGTTCAGCACGATGGAGTCGACGCGGCCGGCCGGGCCGGTGGTTTCGCACAGGGCCTTCAGGTAAAGGCGCATGATGCGGGCGATGCCGCCCTCGGCCAGAAACAGCTCGGGGGAGAGGAGGAGGGCCTTCATGGTGCCGGGCGGCGGTTGGCGAAAGCGATGAGCACGGCGATGGTCCAGACGCGCGACCATGCCCGCCGGTCCCCTTGGGATTTGAAATCCGCCCAGACCCGGACGGTCGCGGCCGGCTCCAGCCAGGGGCAGGCCGCGAGCGAATGCGCGGAAAAAGTTTCTTCGAGAAAGGGGCGGAGTTCGCCGAGCATCCAGCGGGCGAACGGAAGGGAGAAACCCTGCTTGCGGCGGTTGCGGATGGCCGCGGGCACGAGGTCGGCCACGGCGTCGGCCAGGGCCTTTTTCGGATAGCGCGGATCGTATTTGAAATGGGCGGGCTGCGGCCAGAGCCATTCGAGCAGCACCCGATCGACCAACGGCACCCGCAATTCGAGCGAATGGGCCATGCTGAAGACATCACTGTCACGCAACAGCACGTCGGGCATGTAGGTGCGGAGTTCCCAGGCGCTGATGACCTGAAACGCGTCGGCGCCGATCAGTTCGAAGGCGAAATCCTCGAGCATCGGATGGTTGGGCCCGAGCCGTTGCGCCAGGGCGCGGGTGTCGGGAGAGAGGAGGGACAGCCGGGCGGCCTCGGGCAGCACCCGCCGCTGCAGCGACGCGAGCTCATGCAGATCGCGCGCATGGGCGAGGAAATCGGCGAGCTTGCGCGCCCGCGCGCCGGAGCGGGCGCGCAGCCGGGCGACAATGCTGGCGCGCAGGCCATCGGGCAGCTTCCGCCAGAAGGGCAACAGGCGGCGCAGGCGCGGCAGATCGCGGAACGAGGGATAGCCGCCGAACATCTCGTCGCCTCCCAGGCCGGACAGCGCCACCGTCACCCCCCCGCGGCGGGCCGTCTGGCTGACATAATAGGTGTTGATCCCGTCGCCAGTCGGCTGGTCGAAGCTGCTGAGGATGCGCGGCAGATCCGCCGCCACCCGCGCGCCGGTGATCATTTCCTCGTGGTGCTCCGTGCCGAAGGCCGCCGCCGCCATCCGCGCACTGGCCTGCTCGGAGAAGCCGGTTTCGCCGAAGATCAGCGAGAACGTCTTCAGCTTTTGCGGTCCGCTCCGGGCCATCAGGCCGACCACGGCGGCCGAGTCCATGCCGCCGGAGAGAAAGGCGCCGACCGGCACATCCGCCACGCGGTGGGCGCGAATGCTGTCCTCCAACTGGTGGCGAAGTCCATGGACGAAATCATGGTAGTTGGCCATGACGCGCCCCGGAGAGGTCGGCGCCGGCATGTGCCACCAGGGCTCGGTTTTCAGCCGCCCGTCGGCGTCGACCACGAGGCTGTGGCCGGCGGGAAGATTGGCGATGCCGCGATAGATCGTGCGCGGCGCCGGCACGCTGAACCACGCGAGATATTCGCTGACGGAGACCGGGTCGATTTCGCGCTGCACGCGCCCGCTGGCCAGCAGAGCGTTCAACTCCGAGGCGAGCACCACGCCCGCTTCCGGCAGGCGCGCATAATAGAGGGGCTTGATGCCGAGCGGATCGCGCGCGGCGAAGAGGATCCGGTCCTTTGCATCCCAGATGGCGAAGGCGAACATGCCGCGCAACCGGCGCAGGCACGCGGCGCCGTCGAGGGCATAGGCCGCGAGGAGCACCTCGGTGTCGCAGTTGGTGCGAAAGATCCAGCCCCGCGCGGCGAGCCCGGCCTGCAGTTCGCGGTAATTGTAGATGGCCCCGTTGAAGATCAGGCTGAACCGGCCGTCGGGACTCGTCATCGGCTGGTGACCGTTGGCGGGATCGATGATGGCGAGCCGGCACATGCCGAGCGTCGCCGGGCCGTTGGAACAATAGCCGCTGTCGTCCGGACCGCGATGATGCTGCCGTTTCACCATCCGCGCGACCGCCTCCTCGCGGGTGCCGATCTCGATCTTGGGCGACAGAATTGCCGCTATGCCGCACATGGGGGAAAAACACTAATGACAGCTTCGCCCCGTCGCTTCCATTTCGCGAAGGCGGCGAGGCCGGAATTAAGAAGGTTCACCTGCAAACAATGGCCCGTTGCTGACCGTCTTAATTCAACAGCAACATCCCCAACGGTGGCAATGCCGATTTAACGCAAAGCCCTAAAGGCAAATAGCTTTGCTTATTTCAGCGGATTTGGCCGGGGAAGTCAGCAGTGACACCAGATACAGGCCGAATTCCACCGCAGTGCCCGCGCCGCGCGAGGTGGTGATTTTCCCGTCCGTGACGATTCGCTCGGCAGCGAGAATCGCCGGCAGCTCGTTTGCCACCGAAAAATGCGCCGTGTAGCGCCTGCCCGCCAGCAGGCCGCAGTCGTTCAGCACCGTGGGCGCGGCGCAAATCGCCGCCAGCCAGCGTCCGGCAGCGTGGTGCTGGAGGACGATCTCGCGCACGCGCGGATCGCCCCGGAGATGTTTCACGCCCGCGCCGCCAGGCAGGAACACCAAGTCGACCAATCGGCCCTGCACGGCGGACAGCGCCGCATCGGCGTGCACCGTTATGCCGCTGCGGCCGGTCGCGTGGCGATTCTCGTTGAGCGAGGCCACCGTGACGTCGACCTCGCCGCGCCGCAGCAGGTCGACCGGGGCGAAAGTCTCCAATTCCTCGAAACCATCGGCGAGAAGCACGAGCACGCTGGGCATGGACGGCATTTAAACACGGGTGAGCCCGGATGGACACTCATTTTTGAATCCATTAGTGCGGATTAGTGTGCATTGATGGTTTCCCTTCATGGCCTCTTTTTCCGGCAAACGTCTCGTCATCTTCGGCTGCGGTTACGTCGGCTCGGCCGTCGCGCGGGCGGCGCTGGCCGCCGGGGCGCAGGTCGAGGCCCTGACGCGCAACCCGGAAAAAGCCGCCGCGCTCCGCGCGTTGGGCCTGGCGAAGGTGGTCGTGGCCGAACTCTCCTCGTCCGACTGGCACCGGCAGATCGCCGGCGGCCCGGATTATGTGGTCGATTGCGTCAGCGCCGGTGGCGGGCCGGACGGCTACCGGCAGTCTTACGTGGCCGGCCTGCAGTCGATCCTCGCCTGGGCGATGGCGGGGGGCGCGCCGGTCGGCACCCTCGTCTACACCAGCAGCACCTCGGTTTATCCGCAGGGCGACGGTGTGACGGTTGACGAGTCCGCTCCGGCGGAGGGCGGCACGCCGAACGGACGCACCATCCGCGAGTCGGAAATCCTGCTGCAAAACGCGCCGGCCAACGCCGTGGGCCGTTACTTCATCCTGCGGCTGGCGGGGATCTACGGGCCGGGCCGGCATCATCTGCTCGACCAGTTGCGCGCCGGCGCGCCCTCCCTCGGCGGTTCCGGCGCCCACCGACTCAATCTCGCGCATCGTGAGGACATCGTTTCCGCCATCCTCGCCTGCCTCGACGCGCCCCCGGCGGTGGCGAACGGGATTTTCAACGTTGCCGACACGGCGCCCGCGATGAGGGCGGAGGTGGTGCGCTGGCTCGCGGGACGCCTGGGACGCGCCATGCCGGCCTTTGACGGGGCCGCGGGAGCCCGCCGGGGCGGGGCGCCCATGCCCGACCGGATCATCAGCAGCGCAAAAATCCAGCGCACGCTCGGCTGGCGCCCGCAATTCCCCGACTACCGCGCCGGCTTCGAAAATTTGTTGTCGCGTTAGCCCCGGCCCGCTCTTTCAACTTTCTTTGCCTCAGTTTCGCCCGGGCGGGAACTGAGGACAAACACCGGGCGGCGAGCACGCCGCAACGATGCGCTCTTCAACCTTCAACCCAGTTCCCCATGGCCGGCGTAGGCAAACTCCTCAAACAAGCCCAGAAAATGCAGAAGCAGATCGAGCTGATGCAGTTCTCGCTCGAGACGCAGATCATCGACGTGTCGAGCGGCGGCGCCGCCGTGCAGATCAAGATCAATGGCGCCGGCAAGTTCCTCGCGCTGACCCTCGACCCGGAATTCCTCAAGGAGGACAAGAAGCTCGTCGCGGAGACCATCCTCAACGCCGTGCAGGAGGCCGCGCAGAAGGCGAAGGAACGGAACGATTCCGAGATGCAGAAAATCTCCGCGGGCTTCCAGATGCCCGGAATGTTCTGATTTCCGGAAATGCAGAATCTTCACCACCAAGACGCGAAGACACAAAGCAGAGAGCATTTCAGGGTGCGTTCTGCTCTTTGTGCTTCTGTGCCTTTGTGGTTCAAACGTAGCGTATCGGTTCGAGATATTTCATGACACCCGCGCTCGAGACCCTGCAGAAGCAATTAAAGCAGCTCCCCGGCATCGGCTATCGCTCGGCCGAGCGGATCGCGCTGCACTTGCTGGTCGAGAAACCCTCGCGCCTGCCCGAATTGGTCGCGGCGCTGGAGGCCGCGGCGAAGAATGTCCGCCGCTGCGTGGTGTGCGGCAATCTCTCCGAGGAGGAACAATGCCCGGTTTGCGCCGACGAGAAACGCCGCAACGGCCAGGTGTGCGTGGTCGAATATGTCACGGACCTTGCGGCCATCGAGCGCTCGGGCGCCTATCGCGGCCGCTACCACGTCCTTCACGGCAAGCTGTCACCGATCCGCGGGGTGGCGCCGGAGGACTTGAATCTCGGCGCGCTGCTGCAGCGCATCAATTCCGGCGAGGCCATCGAACTCATCCTGGCGTTGTCCAACGATGTCGAGGGCGAGGCGACGTGTCATTATCTGACGGAACGCCTGCCCCGGACCGGGATGAAGGTGACGCGGATCGGTTTCGGCCTGCCCAGCGGCAGCGGCGTGCTTTACGCCGACGCCATCACTTTGAAAAGCGCCCTCGAGGGCCGCCGCGAGTATTCGTGAGCCGGCCGCGTGCGGGCTTGACCGTCCGGAGACCGTGACTAGCAATGGGGCGTTCTTTGCGGGCGTAGTATATCGGTATTATATGTGCTTCCCAAGCATGAGAGGAGGGTTCGACTCCCTCCGCCCGCACCA
>JAYVZM010000390.1:0-3316 GCA_043783345.1 Verrucomicrobiota bacterium | reverse complement strand
TATCCGTTCACCCCTCAAGCTCCGACCAGGAGTATCGCACCCCCACCATGAAAACCAAAACTCCGGCCGCCCAATTGAACGGCTTCATCGCGAAATTTTCCCCCGAGGTCGCCGCCCTCGGGAAGACGGTGCTCGCCCGGCTCCGCCGACTACTGCCGCCGGCGGTGGAGATGGTCTACGACAACTACAACTTCTTGGTCGTAGGCTTGGGCCCGTCCGAACGGCCTTCCGAGGCCGTTTTCTCGGTGGCCTTCCAGGCTCGCGGGGTGAGTTTGTGTTTCCTGCAAGGAGCCCGGCTGCCCGATCCCGATGGCCTGCTGCAGGGATTGGGCAATCAAGCCCGCCATCTCAAGCTGCCGGCCGTCGGGATCCTCGACGATCCGAAGGTCCGGACCCTGATCGCGACCGCCTTGAAAGCTTCGCCCCGATCCTTCGCCGGCGTGGGCCGCCGGAAGTTGATCATCAGATCCGTCTCGGCGAAACAGCGGCCGCGCCGCCCGCCGCCCACAAAAAATAACATGCCGCGCCCCATCGCAATCATCCCACAATCGGGACGGAAAAATTTCATTTTCAGAGCAAAACCGCGGGTGGGATCGGGCGGCGTAATCGGCTAGACCCTGCGAACCAGCGTTTAGCAACAGTCCGCTGCCTTGGCATCGCGCGTGCAATAAAGCCGCATTCACCACGATGCTTGGCAGCGAATACAACTGGCTGATCACCCTCACCCGTCCCACGCACGGCGCTCTCCGGGTCCGTCTGGCCGGCGGCGGCCTGGTCACGCTCGCCATCGCCCTGTGCTGCCTGCTCGCGGTGGCGCTGCACGCCCTCTGATTTTCCCTCATCCACGCTCGCCATGATCATTGAAACCTTCCTCCAGGACCTCCGCATCGGTCTTCGCGTGCTCCTCAAGGAGAAATCCTTCTGCGCGCTCGCCGTCTTCGTGCTCGCCCTCGGCATTTGCGGCGTCACCACCATGTTCAGCGTGGTCAACGGCACCATGCTCCGCGGCTTTTCCTTCCCCACGGCCAGCCGCCTCGCCGGCGTGCAGGTCATCGACGTCACGCAAAAAAACGCCAACACCAATGGCTTCGGCAGCCAGATCTTTGCGCTCGATTACGAGGCCATGCGCGAACGCAATTCGTCGTTCGAGCTGCTGGCCGCCTACATCAACGGCGCCACCGTCAACGTCACGGTCGACGGCCATCCGCAGCGCTATACCGGGGCCTACGTCACCAATGAATTCCTGCGCATTCTGGGCGTGACCCCCGCGCTCGGCCGCGATCTCACCGCCGCCGACAACCGGCCCGGCGCCGAAAAGGTCGCCCTCATCAGCCACCAGCTCTGGCAGCGAGATTTTGGCGGCTCCGCGGACGTCGTCGGAAAAAGCATCCGGATCAACGGCAAGCCCGCGACCGTGATCGGCGTCATGCCCCCCGGCTTCGCCTTTCCCGTCAACGAACAGCTCTGGCTCCCGCTCTACAGCGAATATCCCCCGCGGCCGCGCAATGATCCCAATGTCCAGGGCGGCGCCCCGGCCGTGCTCGGCCTCCTCAAGCCGGGCGTCGCATTCGACCAGGCCACCGCCGAATTCACCGGCATCGCCAAACAGCTGGCGCAGGCGTTCCCCGACACGAACAAGAAGTTCGCCACCGCCCTCGTCCAGCCGCTCATCAAGACCTTCACCCCGCCGGCGATTTCGGGGCTGCTCTGGACGATGCTCGCCTTCTGCCTCGGCATCCTCCTCATCGCGTGCGTCAACGTGATGAACATGCAGTTCGCCCGCGCCACCCTGCGCGGCAAGGAACTCGCCGTCCGCTCCTCGCTGGGCGCCACGCGCGTCCGCCTCATCCGGCAGATGCTCACCGAGAGCCTGCTCGTCGCCAGCCTGGGCGCCGCGCTGGGCATCGCCGGCGCCTACTGGGCCACCGACTACCTCACCGCCGCCACCCACAACTCCGCCAACCCGATCCCGGCCTACATTGTGTTCACCATCGATGCCCCCGTGCTCGCTTTCGTCGTCGCCGCCACCGTGCTCGCCGCCGTCGGCTCCGGCTTCGTGCCCGCCTGGCTCGCCTCGCGCGCCAATGCCGTCGATGCCCTCAAGGAGGCCGGCCGCGGCAACACCAGCCGCGCCATCCTCTTCATCACTCGCGGCCTCGTCGTGTTCCAGATCCTCGCCACCTGCATCCTGCTCATCGGGTCGCTGCTGCAACTCCAGTCGATCCTCCGCCAGCAGCGCATCGCCTGGGGCTACGATCCCGGCACGGTCCTCTCGGCGCGCATGGCGCTCATGGAAGGCGACTACCCGACGCCCGAGGCCCGCAAGCTCTTTTTCGACCGCCTCGTGCGCGAGCTGCGCGCCGGTTCCGAATTCGAGTCCGCCGCGCTCACGAACCGCTTTCGCATGTCGTTCTCCGGTTTCGCCCCGGTCGAGATCGAGGGCCGGATCTACCACACGGAAAGCGACCGCCCCAATGCCAACTTCGAGCAGATCACCGGCGACTACTTCGCCACCCTCGGCGCGAAAATCGTCGAGGGCCGCGACTTCGCCCTCGACGACACCGACGCGAAGCTTCCCGTCGCCATCGTCAACGCGGCCTTCGCCAGAAAACATTTCGGCAACGAAAGCGCGCTCGGGCGCCGCTTCCGCACGGTCGGCAACAACGGCCGGCTCTTCGGCCCGTGGCGCATGATCGTCGGCGTCGTTCCGACCGTTCGCATGCTCGGCCCTTTCAACAATCCGCAGGTCGATGACACGGGTTTCTATGTGCCCTACTTCTCCTCCGTGCTCGGCCCCGCCCTGCCGGGCCCGGTCACGCAACAGTTCGCCACGCTCCTCGTGCGCCCGCGCGGCGCCACCTCCGGCCCCGAACTCGGCCGTCGCGCCGCCGTCCTCGCCACCGCGCTGCAACGTGAGGTGAGCAAGGTCGATCCCAACCTGCCGCTCTATTTCACCGGCACCGCAAAGGAAAACCAGGACAGCTTCCTCGGCGTGACCCGCATCACCGCCACGATGTTCACGATCTTCGGCGCGGTCGCCGTCATCCTCGCCTCGGTCGGCCTCTACGGCGTGATGAGCTTTTCCGTCAACCAGCGCACCCAGGAATTCGGCGTCCGGATGGCGCTCGGCGCAGATCACAGCCGCATCCTGCGGATGGTCCTCGGTCAGGGGGCCGTGCAACTCGCGCTCGGCCTCGGGCTGGGCCTGAGCCTCGCCGTGACCATCGCCGTGCTCGCCCGCGACGGCATCCGCACCCAGCTCTTCGACATCAGCCCCACCGACCCGCTCACCTATGCCGCCGTGGTGTTGCTCCTC
>JAYVZM010000389.1:0-3317 GCA_043783345.1 Verrucomicrobiota bacterium | reverse complement strand
CATCACGGCGGCATCATCGAGCCGCTTGTTGAAAGCCACGAGCCCGGCGATGGTGCGCTTCAGGCCGTTGAGCTTGGTAATGTGTTTCTGGGCCCGGTCCGAGCTGGTCCAAAACTCCGGGGCGCCCATTTCCCCCTCCATCGCCTCTATCTCGCGCAGCTTTTGTTCGACGTCAAAGAAACCTCCATAAGTAGCCGGCGCGCTTCTTTATGTTGTCGAGGTGGGAAAAGGTCTCTGGTGCGATCATGGAGCCCTCCACCCTTGGCAGGTGCGCCGGTGTCGCAAGCGGAAAGTCCGCCCCGACGCAATTGGGCGCAAAAAAAGCCGCCCGGGTGTAACCAGGCGGCTGGAAGGCGCGGGATGTCCGGCCGTCAGACGAAGGCGCCGGCGAACCACTTTTGGAAGTGTTCACCGAGCACCGGGACCGGCTTCCGCTGGCCGCTGGCCGCGGCGATCAGGCCGATCAGCCACAGCACGAAGAATCCGAGCCAAGCCGCGCAGATGGCCAGCCAGCCGAGAAGGGGAATGAAGGCCAGAACAAAGCCGCAAACACCCAGCACCAACCCGCTGACGATCAAGCCCAGGGTCTGCCGCAGGTGGAAGGCGCCCAGGGAGGTTTTCTTGCTGCTGTGCAGCACGAGCGCGACGATGAATCCGATAATGGTCAGATAACTGAGAATGGCTACGGTGCGGTCCTCAGGGGCAGTCGACGGGGTCTCTGGAATAACAGACATGTGGGGGTGGGGTTGTGGGGGTTGCAGGAAATGAACGGCGAACGCCGCCAGCATGGAACCGCAACCCGGCGGCGTCAACGCCCGTGAAACCGTCCCACTTCAGCTCCGCAGGGTGCCCGCGGCCTGCTCGGCGAGGTAGCTGGCGTAGGTTTTTTCGACGCCCGCGCGCAGGCCGATCTTCGCCTTCCAACCGAGCGCGGTCAGCCGTGAGACATCCATCAGCTTGCGCGGGGTGCCGTCGGGCTTGGTCGCATCCCAGGTGATTCGCCCTTTGAAGCCGGTGACGTGGGCGACCACCTCGGTCAGCTCCTTGATGGTCACGTCCGTGCCCGTGCCGACGTTGATCAGGTCGGGCGGATTGGAAAGATTCAGCAAAAACGCGCAGGCGTCGGCCAGTTCGTCCACATGCAGGAATTCGCGCTTTGGCGAACCCGTGCCCCAGGCCACCACTTCGGCGCGTCCGGCTTCCCTCGCCTCGTGGAATTTCCGGATCAGGGCCGGCAGCACGTGCGAATTCTGCAGATGATAGTTGTCGCCGGGGCCGTAGAGATTGGTCGGCATCGCGGAATGATAGAGCACGCCGTGCTGCTTGCGGTAATACTCGCAGAGCTTCAGGCCGGTGATCTTGGCGATGGCGTAGGCCTCGTTGGTCGGCTCGAGCGGGCCGGTGAGCAGGCAGCTCTCGGGCATCGGCTGCGGAGCCAGCTTCGGGTAGATGCACGAGCTGCCGAGGAACAGCAGCCGCTTCACGCCGGCCTGGTAGGCGCCGTGGATCGTGTTGGCCGCGATGGCCAGGTTCTCGTAGAGGAATTCCGCCGGGTAGGTGTGGTTAGCATGAATGCCGCCGACCTTCGCTGCGGCGATAAGGGCCACGTCCGGCTTTTCGGCCGCGAAAAACGCCGCGACCGCTGCCTGGCTGGTCAGGTCGAGTTCCCGCCGGGTCCGCAACAACAGCGTGACGCCCGGCTCGCGACCGAACCGGCGCACGAGCGCGGCGCCCACCATCCCGTTGTGACCGGCAATGAAAAGTTTCATGTGATGGTAGCGAGTAGTGAGTAGAAGGCAAACGCAGCTGGTCCAATCCGGATATTCGCTACCCGCTACTCGATACATCACTACTTGAGATCATGCGAACGGCGACTTGGTCGGCGGCGGCAGGCTGGCGATCTGCGCCTCGCGCTTGGCCAGCTCCAGGTCGTGCTCGACCATGATCTTCACCAGGTCCTGGAATTTCACCTTGGGCTTCCAGCCCAGTTGTTTCTCGGCCTTGGCCGGGTTGCCGATGAGCAGCTCGACCTCGGCCGGACGCTCGTAGCGGGTGTCGTGCTTGATGTATTTCTTCCAGTCGAGCCCAAGCAGGCCGAAGGTCACCTCGCAGAATTCCTGCACGCTGTGCGTCTCGTTGGTCGCGACGACATAATCGTCCGGTTTATCCTGCTGCAGCATGAGCCACATCATCTCGACATATTCCTTGGCGTAGCCCCAGTCGCGCTTGGCGTCGAGGTTGCCGAGGTAGATCGAATCCTGGAGCCCGAGCTTGATGCGGGTGGCCGCGCGGGTGATCTTGCGGGTCACGAAGGTCTCGCCGCGGCGGGGCGACTCGTGGTTGAACAGGATGCCGTTGCTCGCGTGGAGGTTGTAGCTCTCGCGAAAATTCACCGTCAGCCAGTAGGCGTAGACCTTCGCGCAGCCGTAGGGCGAGCGGGGCCAGAAGGGCGTCTTCTCCGTCTGCGGCACCTCCTGGACCTTGCCGAACATCTCCGACGACGAGGCCTGATAGAAACGGGTCTTCTTGACCAGCCCCGCCTCGCGGATGGCCTCGAGAATGCGGAGGGCGCCCTGGCCGTCGATGTCGCCCGTGTATTCCGGGATGTCGAACGACACCCGCACGTGCGACTGCGCGGCGAGGTTGTAGATCTCGTCCGGCTGGAGTTCGTAGAGCAGCTTCACCATCTGCACCGCGTCGGCGAGGTCGCCGTAGTGCAGCGTGAGTTTGGCGCCGTTGGCGTGGCGGTCAAAATTCAGGTGGTCGATGCGGCTGGTGTTGAAGGTCGAGGCGCGGCGGATGATGCCGTGCACTTCGTAACCCTTCTCGAGCAGCAGCTCGGCGAGGTAGGAACCATCCTGTCCGGTGATGCCGGTGATCAGGGCTTTTTTCATGAATGAGGTGGACTGACGAAAGGCATTTTCTTCTCCCACGCAAGCCCTGCCGCAACCGCTATTTTTCCGTCTCGGCCAGCAGGCGGACCAGCTCGGTCTTCCACAACGCCGCCAGGGTATGGCTGCCGTGGCCGCGCGTCCGCTCGCCCAGGGGGATGACCACCGCCCGGCCGTGCGCGACGCGCTTGATTTCGCGTTCGAGGATGCCGAGTTCAGGGGGGTTGATCAGGTCGTCCGCGCTGTTGATCGCCAGCAGCGGGGCGGTGATTTTTCCCAGGCCAGGATTCGGATCGTAATCCTTCGAAGCCTCGAGCGCGGAGAGGTAGTCGTTCGCATCGCCGGTCTTGAAATAGTTCGCCACAAAAGCGTCGAGCGCCGCATCGGTGGCGGCCAGCGTCGGGGTCTCCGCCTGCCGGAGCAGCG
>JAYVZM010000388.1:0-8508 GCA_043783345.1 Verrucomicrobiota bacterium | reverse complement strand
CGGCCCGGCGTCCGGGCGGCCGATTTTCCCTCTAAATAGGTGTTGTCTTCACCCGTGATTGACGCAAAACACCTTCCGACCCACCTCCCAAGCCCTCCCACTTACTGAATGGCACTTCCTTCCTCTTCGCCCGGCGGCCGCACTCCCTATAATCGCGACCCACGTCGCAACAACGATCCCTTCGCCGCCATCCGCCGCAATATGCGGATCAAGTCGCCGCAGGTTCGCGTCATCAGCCCCGAGGGTCGTCAGCTGGGGATCATGGACACGCCGAAGGCCATCGCCCTCGCGCTGCAGTTCAACCTCGACCTCGTGGAGGTCGCCGCCACGGCCACGCCGCCCGTCTGCCGGATCATGGATTTCGGCAAATACGTCTACGAGGAGCAGAAGAAGCACGCCCACAGCAAGCCCGCGGCCGGCAAGATCAAGGAGATCGAATTCACCGTCCGCATCGAGCAGCACGACTTCATCACCAAGGTCCGCCACGCCGAGGAATTCCTCGACCATGGCAACAAGGTGAAGCTCCGCCTCAAGTTCCGCGGTCGCGAGATGGCCCACACCGAGATGGGCTTCGAGGTCATGAAGCGGGCGCTTACCGAACTCGAGAACATGGGCCACCCCGACTCGCCGCCCAAGTTGAACGGCAAACAGATCAACGTCATGCTCTCGCCCCTGCCGGTCAACAAGCGCAAGCCCAAGTTCCACGTCCGCGAAACGCCTTCGCCCTCAGCGCCCCCGGCTCAAGCCGAGGGCTGAGGGACGGCTTGCCCTCATGGCGCGGCTGATTGCACGAGGCCTGAGCCTCGGCCTTGCCGGCCTGACGGCCTGCACCGCTCCGGCCCAGCCCTCGGCCACCGCGGCGAAGCCGGCGGCGGTCCAGGCGCCGACGGCCACGTCCAAGCCAGAGCCCGCGCCGGTGACGCCCCCCAAAGTCGAGCCGGTCCGCGCCGCGCCGACCCGCCCGGCGCCGCTCTGGTCGTTCATCCGTTTGCACAACACGGACTATATCTCGGTCCGCGATGTGGCCGGACAATTCGGGCTCAAGGCGGCCTGGACCAAACCCGACCTCGTCCTGACGCTTGGTGACGCGCGCGGGGTCCGCTTCACCTTCGAGAGCAACCAGAAGGATTTTTATTTCGACGGCCTTCGGGTGTTCCTGGGCGCGCCGGCGCTCCTCCACAAGGATGGCCTCTGGATCAGCAAGCTCGATGTCATCAAAATCGTCGCGCCGCTTTTGCAGCCGGCCGAGCACGCGAGCCAGATTCCCGGGATCACGGCCAGGACGATCGTCCTCGACGCCGGCCACGGCGGGATCGACCCGGGCACCCAAAACCAGAAACTCGGGTTGAATGAAAAGACCTTCACGCTCGACGTGGCCCTCCGGGCGAAAAAAATCCTGGAACTGCAGGGCTGGCGCGTGCTGCTGATCCGCGAGAAGGACACCGAGCTTTCCCGGGACAAGAAAACCGACCTGCTGCTGCGCGATGAATTCGCCAACAAGAACAAGGCCGATCTTTTTCTCAGCATCCATTTCAATTCCGCCCCGGAGGCCATCACCGGGATCGAGAGCTACACGATGGCGCCGCAATTCATGCTTTCCACCGGCGACGAGACGGGCGACGAGATGACCAAGGCAGCCTATCCCGCCAACCGGCTGGACTACGCGAACCTCCTGTTCGGCGAACAGCTGCACCGGGCGATGCGGGAAACGCTCAAGACCCCGGACCGCGGCTTCAAGCGCGGGCGCCGGGCCGTGCTACGCATGCTCAACTGCCCCGGGGCGCTCGTCGAATGCGCTTACCTCTCCAACGACGGCGAGGCCCGCCGCGTGGCCACGCCGGAATTCCGCCAGCAGGTCGCGGAGGCCATTGCCCGGGGCGTGCAGGGTTATGCCAATCTCCTGGCGGTCTTGCATCCCAGCCCGACGGCGCCGGAGGCCGCCAAACTCCGGTAAGCCGCGCACTCTTCGCTTCGCTCGGGGCAGCAAAACTGCTACCGCTCCATTCATGCAAAGATCGTTTTCCTCACTCCTGGTCGTCCTGCTGCTCGTTCCCGCCGTCCACGGCTGGGACTACGAGGGCCATCGCATCGTCAACCAGCTCGGGCTGGCGGCGCTGCCCGCGAATTTCCCCGCATTCGTGCGCGAGCCGGCCAACGCCGAGCGCATCGCCTTTCTCGCGGGGGAACCCGACCGCTGGCGCAACGTCGCCGACCTGCCAATCAAGCAATCCAACGGCCTGGATCACTATCTCGACCTCGAGCAGGTGGCTGAGGCCGGGCTCGATGCGACCGCGGTGTCCCCGCTCCGCTACGAGTTCGCGCTGCAGTATGCCGCCGGGCGCGCCGCGCATCCGGAGAATTTTCCGGCGATCGATCCGGCGAAGAACCAGGACCGCACGCGCGAATGGCCGGGCTTTTCCCCTTGGGCCATCACGGAATATTACGGCAAGCTCAAGTCGGCCTTCTCCTGCCTGAAGACCTTCGAGGAGGCCGGCGGCACTCCGGAGGAGATCGCCAACGCCCGGGCCAACATCGTCTATGTCATGGGAGTGATGGGCCACTTCATCGGCGACGGCGCGCAGCCGCTGCACGTCACCGTGCACCATCATGGCTGGGTGGGGCCGAATCCGCAGGGCTACACCACCTGGACCGGCATCCATGCCTGGATCGACAGCGGCTTCATCGAGAAAGCCGGCATCAAGCTTGCGGACGTGGCGCCAAAAGTAACTCCGGCCCCGCTGCTCGCCCTTGCGCCGCGCGCCGACGAGCGCGACCCGGTTTTCGTGACGGTGATGAATTACCTGATTGCGCAGCAGAAATTCGTGGAACCGCTGTATGCTTTGGAAAAGGCCGGCAAGCTGGGTCACAATCCGGAGGATCCGGTCGTGCCGGAGGGCCGCGCCTTCATCGAGGCCCGGTTGCTGACCGGCGGCGAAATGCTGGCGAGCGTCTGGCTGACCGCCTGGAAGCAGGCCGGGCCGGATGTTTATCTGCGCGCCCAGCTGCTCAAGCGGCAGGCGGCGGCAATTCCCGCCGTCAAATAATTCCCGACCGCCTCGCTCCGACCCGGGTCTGCGACGCGGCTCACGGCTTCGTGATGCGGAATGGGATGACGCGCACTTTTTCCAGCGTCACCAGCCCGCCGCTTGCCGTCGTGGCGGTCGGACACGCCGATGAAAATGCGCAGGGGAAAGGAATCGGTCGGAAGGTTCATCTTAAACGCCTTTGAGCTGGTTGAACCACGCGGCGGCGAGATGCCCGAGCCAGACCGCGACCAGGCATAGGACCACCGAGCCGGTGATGTTGCCTCCGGCCCGCAGCCATTCGCCTTCGCGGGCCAGGTTCAGGGTTTGTAGACTGAAGGAAGAAAAGGTGGTGTAGCCGCCGCAGATGCCCGTCATCACAAACTGCCGGGTGTTGCTGCCGGCAAACACGCGGCCGTCCGGTCCGGTCAACGTGGCAAAGAAACCGATGACGAAGGAGCCGGTGACATTGATGACCACCGTTCCCCAGGGAAACGTCTCGCCAAGCTGCGCGGCGACCAAGCCCGAAAGCCAGAGGCGCGCGACGCTGCCGAGCGCACCACCCAGGCCGACCAGGAAATAAAGCATCATGATGAACCGCGGGAAAGAGGGGTTGCCCAGGAGTCATCAGCCGGCGACATGCTGGCGGTTTACCCTTGTGGGAAGGCGGAATCCATCGCCGGCGGCAGCAAAGGGGAAGCCCGGCGGGTTGGCAAGCGTCGCTTGGCTGCACCCGCATGAAACCGTGCTGGAAATGCGCGGTCGCAGCATCCAGCTTCATCCCCGGTGATTTTTACCCAATCGATCAGGTTAGGATTTTTGGCCACGGTCCTGGGCGGCGGATCCGGGCTCAACGCCGCCGACCTTGCCGCGCGGGTTGTCATCCTCGCCAATTCCCGCCAACCGGAATCCGTCCGGCTGGCCGAGTTTTATGCGGAAAAGCGCGGCGTGCCGGCCGCCAACATCCTCGCCCTGCCCCTGCCCGAGGTCGAGAGCATCACGTGGCGGGAGTTCATCGACCAGGTTTACCAGCCCGTGCAGGACGAGTTGTATCGGCGGGGCTGGATCGAGGGCACCGCCACGAGCCTGCTGGACGGCCTCGGCCGCCGGCGCTATGGGATCACGGGCCAGCACATCTCGTATCTCGTCGTCTGTCGCGGCGTGCCCCTGCGCATCTACAACGACCCAACGTTGCTCGATCCAAAACCGGTCCAGAAAATGCGGAGCGAATTCAACACCAACGAGGCGGCCGTCGATTCCGAGCTGAGCCTGCTGGCGCAAAGTGGCTACGGCATCACGGCGATGGTGGCCAATCCCCTGTTCGCCAATGAGCGGCCCTCCGCCCTCGACAACGAGGTGGTGGTGAAGGTCTCCCGCCTCGACGGCCCCACCTTCGAGTGCGCCCGCCGGCTCGTGACGTCGGCGTTGGAGGGCGAGAGCCGTGGATTGCTGGGACGCTACTACGTCGACGTCAAGGGCCCCGTCGCCGAGGGCGACCAGTGGTTTGAGTCGGTGCGCACCCAGCTGCAGGACCTGGGTTTCGACGGGGACACCGAGTTCACGGATGCGACCTTTGCCGCCGAGGCGCGTTTCGATGCACCCGTGCTCTATTTTGGCTGGTATTCCGGCAATCTCAACGGGCCGTTTGCGGTCGAGGGGTTCACCTTTGCTCCGGGTGCCGTGGCCCTGCACATCCACAGCTACTCGGCGCACACCTTGCACTCCGACACCCAAGGTTGGTGCGGACCGCTGGTGGCCCGCGGGGTGGCGGCCACGGTGGGAAATGTCTTCGAGCCGTATTTGGGTTACACCCACCGGCCCAACCTTCTGTTGCGTGCGCTGAGTCAGGGCAAAACCTTCGGGGACGCCGCCTATTACGCGTTGCCGACCCTGAGCTGGCAGGCGGTGGCCATCGGCGATCCGCTCTACCGACCGTTCAAGGTTTCCCTGGAGGAGCAGGAACAATCCCCCGGCGGGCTCCCGCCCGCGTATGCGCCCTACGCCATCCTCCGCCGGGTCAACCTGCTGCTGCATCAGGGGAAAAAGACCGAGGCCATGGCCGCGCTCCGAACCGCGGCGAGGCAACAGCCGAGCCTGCCGCTGGAGCTTTTCGCGGCGAAACTGGCGCTGGGCGACAACGACCCGAAAGCCGCCGTCGGCGCCATGGAATTTGTCCCGTTGATCAAGTCGTTCCGCCCGGAGGAGTGGCCGATGGCGCGCCTGGCCGCCGGCATGCTGGCCGCGAATGGCGCCCGGCCGGGGGCGCTGCGGATTTATACGACGCTGTTGCGCACGAAGGCGCCAACCCCGGAGGCGCACCGGGCGTTGCTCGTGGAAGCACGCAACACCGCGGACGCGGCGGGCGATCTGCAGCTCTCGCTCAATCTGGCCCGGCAGCTCAATGAACTCGCGGTGCCGTCGTCCCAATAAGGTCAGTTCGAGAATCCCGCGGTGGCTTCAGCCGGGTGGCCAGGCCAGCGGGCGCTTTCCGAGCAGATGGACATGCAGGTGCGGCACACTCTCGCCGCCGTCGCGGCCGTTGTTGATCACGATGCGGTAGCCGGACTCGGCGAGGCCGAGCTTCTTAGCCACGGCGGCGGCGGTCAGCAAAAGGTGTCCCAGCAGGGCCTGGTCGGCGGGTGACGCCTCGCCGACGCGAGCGATGGGCTTCTTCGGGATGATCAGCACGTGGACCGGCGCCTGCGGATTGACATCGTGGATGGCGATGCAGAGCTCGTCCTCGTGCGCGAGCTTCGCCGGAATCTCGCGGTCGATGATCTTCTGGAAAATGGTTTTCACGGGGATTGATTTTACAGGAGGGCGCAGAGGTAGCAGAGGTCACTTGTCCGCTCCGGGCAGGATGAGCCGCGAGACGCCATCGATCAGCTTTGGCGAATTGAAATTGATCAGAAGGCCGAGCGGCACGTCGAGCAGCTTCATGTAGCTTAACAATTGTGCCTTATGGATCGGAAGGACGTGTTCGACTGACTTGGCCTCAATCAAGACACAATCTTCCACAAGCAAATCAAACCGCAAAGGCTCTTCTTTGGTGAATCCCTTGTAGGTGATCCGAATGGTTTTCTGATTTACGGCAATCAGTTGTCGCAGGCCCAGCTCTTTAAGCAGGCACCATTCGTAGATCGACTCGACCAAGCCGGCGCCTTTGTCGCGATGGACTTCAATCGCCGCGCCAATGATGCTCTCGGTCAACTTGGACGCCTTGGAAAAGAGAGGGTGCATGGGATGGTCTCTGCTTCCTCTGCGGCCTCCTGTAAAATCACTCTTACAAGAACAGCAAATTCAGGTTCGCGTGGCGGCGGGAGCGGGCGGCGGCGAGGTGGCGGATGAAGGCGAGGGTGTCGTCGTATTCGCGCTGGCGTCGTTCCGTCCAGCGCCGAGTCGGCGGGCACTGTGCGGTGCGAAGATTGGTGACGAGCAGCGTGGATTCCGGATAGGCGGCGAGTTGCTTCAAACCCTGCATGACCCCGGCGCGGGTGAAGAGCGGCGTGGCGCCGGTGTCATCCGCCCCGGCGTCCCAGTGGAAAAAACCGTGCGCGGGCTGGGCGGAGCAGAGACGCTCGAAGAGCTTGGCGGCGGCGGCGGCAAACGCCGGGTCGCTGGGCGCGCGTTCCTCGACGTCGCCGAGCGAGGTGGCGATGGCATCGTCGATCTGCTGCGCCAGATAAAGATCATGCCCGGTGAGCGGCGCGAAGAGCGCGTTGAGGAAGTGCAGCCGGCGCAGTTGAAGGGGGCGCGTCATTTCTTGGGCTTGATCGTAGCGGTTGGCTCAAAAGGGGCAAGGCTGCTGATTTCGTGGACAAACTCGGAGACGTCTCGGAATTCCTTGTAGACGGAGGCGAAGCGGACGTAGGCGACCTGGTCCATCTTGCGCAGGCGTTGCATGACGTGCTCGCCGATTGCGCTGGTCGGCACCTGGCTGTCGTATTGGGCCTCCACCGCATCGAGCACGTCCTCGAGGAGCATGGTGATCTGCTCGTTGTCGATGGGGCGCTTGTGGCAGGCGGCGCGGACGGCGCGGAGCAGCTTGTCGCGGTCGAAGGGTTCCTGCCGGCTGTCGCGTTTGACGACGATGAGGGTGTCGCGCACGAGGAATTCCGTGGTGGTGAAGCGGTGGCCGCACTCGAGGCACTCGCGGCGGCGGCGGGTGTTGTTGCCGTCGCGGGTGATGCGGGAATCGATCACCTTGTCTTCAATGGAGGTGCACTTGGGGCAGCGCATGGCGGGCTCAGGTCAGGGCGAGGAAGTTTTGGAGGATTCGCATGCCGCCTTCGGTGGCGATGGATTCCGGATGGAACTGGACACCGAAAACGGGAAATTGTTTGTGCCGGAGCCCCATAATTTCGCCTTCGGCGGTTTCGGCGGTGATTTCAAGGCACGCCGGCAGGCTGGAGCGCTCGACGAGCAGCGAATGGTAGCGGGTCGCCGTGAAAGGCGAGGGGAGACCGCGGAAAATATCGGTGCCGCGGTGCTGGATGGGTGACAGCTTGCCGTGCATCTGGCGGGGGGCACGGATGACCTTGCCGCCGAACTGCTGGCCGATGGCCTGATGGCCGAGACAGACACCCAGGATGGGTTTCTTGCCCGCGAAGGTCTTTATGATGTCGAGGCTTACGCCAGCCTCAGTGGGAGTGCAGGGGCCGGGCGAGATGAGCACGCGGTCGGGATCCAGGTGCTCCGCCTCGGCGGCAGTGAACTCGTCGTTGCGAAAAACACGCATGGCCACACCCAGCTGGCCGAAATACTGGACCAGATTGAAGGTGAACGAATCGTAGTTATCAATGACTAGCAGCACTTTTGCTTAAGTAGCTGGCAATTGACAGGGGGTCAAGTCCGCGGGCAAGGTGTGTTGGCGCTGTAGCGGCGGTCTGCTTGTCATCCATAGCCTTGGCGAAGGATGATGACCGCCGGACGGCGCTCATAGAGCGCCGCGACAGATGTCCCAACACTTTCAACTTCTCACCACCGATACCGCAACGGCCGCCCGGCGCGGCCGGTTGCAGACGCTGCACGGGGCGGTCGAGACGCCGATCTTCATGCCGGTCGGCACACAGGGAACGGTCAAGGCGCTGACGCCCGCCCAAATCCATGAGACCGGCGCGCAGATCATCCTCGGCAACACCTATCACCTCAACCTGCGGCCGGGGTCGGAACTGATCCGCGATCTCGGCGGGCTGCACAAGTTCATGGGCTGGGACGGTCCCATCCTGACCGATAGCGGTGGATTTCAGGTCTTCAGCCTGGCGAAGCTGCGCGACATCCGCGAAGAGGGCATCGCCTTCGCCTCGCACGTCGACGGCGCGAAACTGTTTCTCGGCCCGCGCGAGGTGATGACCATCCAGGCCAATCTCGATTCGGACATCGCGATGGTCATCGATGAGTGCCCGCCGTGGCCCTGCTCGCGCGAGGAATGCCGCCAGGCCGTCGACCGCAGCTATCGCTGGGCGCAGCAGTGCCAGCAAATCGC
>JAYVZM010000387.1:0-8532 GCA_043783345.1 Verrucomicrobiota bacterium | reverse complement strand
GCGGCGGAGCGGGCATCCGCGCTGAGATTGATCAGGGAAACGTTATACATCGGTGTTCACCGCTGGGCGGCCCCCACGAGGTAAACCGGCCATCCATTGAAGCCGGTGCGGAATCGTCCGGTCGCCAGGTCGCCGTCGTCGATCTGGCGGTCGATGTAAAGCAGATCGGATGGGTTCAGCGTCAGAGGGAAGCTCGGCGAGAACGCCGTCAACGTCACCGCTCCGCGCCCGTTCCAGTCCCGCGTGGGAGCTCCCTCGCCGGCCGCTCCGGGCGCCGTCCACCCGTAGTTTCCGCCGAAGGGCGAGCCCTTGAGCCAGTTGGTTTCCTTGAGCGCCCCGGCCAGGTCCGGCGGCAGGGCGGTTTCAGGCTCGCGGGTGGAAGGCCAGGTTTTGCGCTGCTGAAAATAATCCCCGAAGGCGGTGGAAAAAATCCGCACGTCCGCGATGTAGCGGTCGCAGTTCCGCCGCTGCTGGAACCGGTCCGCCAGGGTCAGGGCAAGAACGGCGCCCAGGAGCACGATGAGCAGCGCGAGCGCGACCTCCAGCCGCACGAACCCACGCGACCGCCGTCCAAGGCGCCGCCCGGCACCACGCGGGGAAATTTGCCGGCGGGCACTCATGGCTCATGGGCTCCCCCTCAGCTCTCCACCGGTTTGTAGCCCACGTCGGGCAGGGTGCTGCGCTCCACTTCCTCCAGGGTGGTCCAGCCGATGAGCGCCTTCTTCAGGCCGTCATACCGCAGCGAGCGATGACCGACCCGCTTGGCTTCCTCGATGAGCAGGACCACGCTTTGCTTCTCCGTGATCAACTCGCGCATCCTTTCCGACACCTCCACAAATTCGTAGATGCCCACGCGTCCGCTGAAGCCCGTGCCGAAACACTTCGGGCAGCCGCGGCCGCGGTGGAGTTTCACCAGCACTCCCTCGTAGCCGGTGAAATAGGCCGCCAGTTCCTTTTCCGACGGCTCGTATTGCTCCTTGCAGGACGAGCAAATGCGGCGGACCAGCCGTTGCGAAAGCACGCCCATCGTCGTCGGGGCCACGAGGTAGGGATCGACGCCGATCTCCACCAGGCGGGTGACGGCCTGCAGTGCGTTGTTCGTGTGCAGGGTCGTGAACACCAGATGTCCGGTCAGCGCCGCCTCCGTGGCGATCAGCGCCGTCTCGAGATCACGGATTTCGCCGATGAGAATGACATCCGGATCCTGCCGCATGATGCTACGGAGCACCCTGGCGAACGTCAGCCCGATGCCGCTGTTGACCTGGTGCTGGGTGATGTCGGGCAGGCGATATTCCACCGGATCCTCGATCGTGGTGATGTTGAGATCGGGGCGGTTCACCTCGTTGATGCAGCCGTAGAGCGTCGTCGTCTTGCCGCTGCCGGTGGGACCGCAGACAATCAGGATGCCGTTGGGCCGCGAAGCCACGCGCTTGACCGCCTCCAGGATGGACTGCGGAAACCCGAGCGATTCCAGTTTCAGCATCGACTGGTCCAGCGGGGAACCAAGGACCCGCAGGACCGCCTTTTCGCCATAGAGGCTGGGCAGGGTGGAAACGCGGAACGCGGTGTGGAGCGCCCCGAAGTTGAGCTCGAAGGCCCCGTCCTGGGGCAGCCGGTTCTGCGAGAGATCGAGCTGGCAGAGCACCTTGATCCGCACGACCAGGGTCACATGCACGGCGCGGGGCAGCTCCATGACGGTCTGCATGTCGCCGTCGATGCGCATCCGCACGCGGCTGTCCTCCGCCCGGGTTTCAAAATGGATGTCGGAGGCCCGGCGGCGAAAGGCGGTCAGGATGATGCTGTTGAGCAGCTGGATGACGGCCTTGGATTCGACGAGATCGGCGACGTCGGCGGCGGACTTGATTTCGCGCGCCCCGATCATGCTCGGCAGCTGGCTGCAGACACTTTCGAGGTTGGTGGCGATGTTGCCCTCGCTCCCGAGATACATGTCGATCACCGTTTCGATTTCCTCGGGATGGGCGAAGACCGGGCTGATCGTCTTGCCCAGGATCTTGGCCAGCGACTCGATCTGCCGGCTGTTCAGCGGATCCGCCATGCCCACGGTCACCGAGTTGCCGAGCGAATTCAACACGATGGCGATCACCCGGCGGGCGATATCCACCGGCAGCTGCTCGTAGCCGTCGGTGGGGATCGCCACGTTCATCGGGTTGACGTAGGCCACCCCCAGGGAATCGGCCCATAGCTGGCACAGCCGGCCCTTGGGCAGCACCTGGCGTTCCATCAAATCCTTCAGCAATTTCATCGGGTCGTCCTTGAGCAGGCCCGCCCGGGTGTCGATCAGCTGCGCCTGCGCCGGCGCATTTCGCCGCACCGAGTCGATAAATTCCTCAACGGAGCTCATCGGAGGCCTTGGAGGGGCGGCGCGGAGTGCGGAAACGGGCGGCGATATCCTTCTGGTCCAGGTGCCGGGGGGTGCCCGAGGTTGACTGGTTGTAGTCCAGCCGCGCCTCATCCAGCATGGCCGCGAGGTCGTAGCGCACCAGATAATCCGCCAGCGACGGGATTTTAGGCTGTGGGGGATCGGGGTTGTTCATTGGCTTCCTGCGGGGCGGGGAAAAACATCCGGAGCATCTCCTGCAATTCCGCCTTCAATTGGTCCGCGCGGACATCCTTCCGGATGAAATACGAGGCGCCCAAGGTCACGCACTCCTCCACCACCGCCTCCTCCGAAACCGAGGTCAGCATAACAATGGGGGTGTCGGGCTGGAGGGCCCGGATTTGCGCCAGCGCCTGGACGCCATCCATCCGCGGCATGTTGATGTCGAGCATGATCAGATCCGGATTGCCCGTCTGGCAGTGGGTGATGGCTTCCTGGCCGTTATGCGCCTCCGTCACCGTGCAACGGACCGAAATGCCCAACACCTTGCCGACGAAGAGCCGGAAATAGGCTTCATCATCCACCAGCAAAAACTTCAGGGGGTTTGATTGTGTTACCATGCAATTTGATCCGCTTCCCTCACCAGCGCGGTTTTTGTCCCTCATGAGTAAACACCGCCGCGAGCGAGCCGCAAGCGATATAACCGGCACCTTTTTCCCGCGGCACAAATCCATCGCGCCAGCACGTCGAACCGCGCAAGTTCGATCCCCGCGGTGCATCGGCCACCCACCGCATGGCTGCGCCACCGGCCCCGGTGATTCCGGCGGGTCCGCGCTTTCCCCCGGACCGCAGCGCCGTCTTTGCGCTGGAAAATCCCGCCTTAGTGCGGTCTGATAGCTCATTCCTCTGCGATCTTCATCCCCCGTCGGCGCCGATGATCCAGGCTGGCCCATCGCCGGTGGTCGGCGATTCTGCACTTTGGCGGTGCTGGCTGCAGCCTGTGGGCTGGGCACCGCCGCCGCGCAGACCATGCCCGCCGCCCCCGCGGGCACGGTCGAGACCGGCGTCCCCCCCTTCGTCGTGCTGGGTCCCGAGGCGCTCGGCCTGAGCACGGCACCGACCGATCTCCATTTGCTACCCGACGGTCGTATCCTGCTGGTGGCCCAGCGCGAACTCGCGTTCGGGGATGGTGTGCGGTGGGAGGCTTTCCGGGCGGCGGACGATCAGCAATCCGTTTTTGCCATGGTGGCCGTTGACAACGACGGCCATATCTTCACCGGCGTGGAAGGCGGCATCGCCCGGGTTGATTTGGGGGAGGACGCGCGCTGGCGCCTCTCGCTCGCCACGAAACTGCCCCCCGGATCCGTCGGCGAAAACACCAGGCTGGTCTGGGTGGCCGCGCTGCCTGACCAGTGGTATTGGTATGGCAGCAGCGCCGCCGTCATCGCCTGGCGACCGGGCGGGACGGCCCGCGTCGCCGGCAAGGTCAATGCGGTGGAGCGGGTTTTTGCCCTCGGGAAAACCGTGTATACCAGCGAATCGTCCTCCGGGCTGCTTTCCCGGCTGAACGCCGACGGCACTGCCGAACGGGTCTCGTCCACGGAAATGCTGGTGAGCGAGAGTGTGACCTGCGCCATCCCGTTTGGGCCGGACGAATTGCTCGTGGGCACCGGTTCCGCCGGCGTGAAGCGGTTCGATGGAAAAACCTTCCGTCCCTTCGGCCCCGCCGGCGGGGTGCTGCACAACGGGCAGCGGATCACCGATCTCTGCCCGACCAGCGACGGCTTTTTCGCCGCCGCGGTCGACACCCTCGGCATCGTGTTTTTTGACCGCGAAGGCCGCACGGTTCAGGTGCTCGATCGCGCGCTCGACCACCGCCTGGGCCGGGCGCAGCGCCTTCGCTATGCGCCCAACGGCGTGTTGTGGGCCCTGCTGAACGAAGGCGTGGCCCGGGTCGAATTCCCCTCCCCCGTCTCGCACTACGAATCGCTCCTCGCCAGCGGGCTCACCTTTGCGCAGCCGCTGCGGCATGCCGGCCAGCTCTGGATGCTCGCCGACGGCCGGTCGGCGCGGGGAATCTATGATGCCAGCGGCCGGCTCGAACGGTTTGTCGACGATACGCCGCCGGGGCGTTACCTGTATACGCTGGCCGACGTCGACGGTCGGCTGTTCGCGGCCAACGAGGAAGGAATCTACGTCTTCGAAAACGCCGGATGGCGGATGATTCTGCCGGGAATCGTGAACGCGCGGCTCGGGGTGGCCCCCTCCACCGCGGAGGGGATACCTTATGTCGCCCGCGGCGAATACGGCATCATCCAGCCGGCCGGCAAAAACTACGCCGCCCGCCGCATTCCGTTTCCCGACCTGGGCGACAGCTACGGCTCCGTCGTGGATGCCGCGGGGATCGGCTGGCTTGAACTCGGCGTGAGCCACCTCGGCCGGCTGGAGGTGCGGGATGGCCTGCCCAAACTTCGCCTTTTCGGACCCGCGGACGGACTCACGGATGGTTGGATCGAGTTATACCTCCTCGATGGCATCGCCCGGTTTCATGCGGCCAGTCACCTGTATCGCTTCGACCATGCGCGGCAGCGGTTGGTGGAGGACACCGAACTCATCGCGCGTCTTCCGCAACTGGCCACCGCCGGCGGACGGCCAGTCACCGACAGTTTCGGCCGGCTGTGGTATACCGCCGATGGTGCGGTGCAGGTGATCGATCGCAGTCAGGCGGGAGGCAACCGGCCGGTCGTGATCCCGCCGGTGGGCTACGCTCCGACCAACATCACGCCACAGGACGACGGGGTGGTCTGGCTGTTTGAGCGCCGGCGGCTCGCCCGGGTGGATCTGCCGCTGCGGCCACCGCCGCGCGCGCCGCTGCGGGCCCTGATCACCTCCGTCCAGCTTTCCTCCCGCAACCGCCAGCTCTTCGCCCCGGGCGCGGCTCTGGCCCCGCTGGATTTTGCCGACAATTCTCTCGTGATTCACTTTGCCGCTCCGGTCAACCCCTTCGCCGCGCCCGTCACCTTCGAGGTGCTGCTGGAAGGCCCCGGCACCCAGTGGGTCTCGACCGGCATCGTGGGCCGGGCCGCGTTCGACCACCTGAAGGAAGGCGATTATGTCTTCCGGGTGCGCCCCGTGGCCGCCGGCCTCACGCGCGGCGCGGAGGCCCGGCTGCAATTCACCGTGCGGCCTCCCTGGTTCCGCACCCCCCTGGCTTGGGCCCTCTATGCGGTCGCCGCCGTCAGCCTCCTCGCGTTCGTTACCTGGTTCTCCTCGTATTTGCAGCGCCGCGAGAACGAGCGCCTGGAACGGCTCGTCGTCGCACGCACCGGTGAACTCAACGCCACCAATGCCCGGCTCGGCCGCCAGATCCAGGAAACCACCGAGAAATCGACGGCGCTCGCCGCGAGCGAGGAGCGTTATCGGAGGCTCAACACCGAGCTCGAGGACCGCGTCAAGGAACGCACGGCCAAACTGGCCGAAGCGAGCAACCTGCTCGACGCGATGCTGGAAAACATGCCCGAACTGATCTATTTCAAGGATCGGGAATCGCGCTTCGTCCGTTTCAGCCGCGCCTTCGCCACGCGATTCAACGTCACCGATCCCGAGCTCATTCGGGGAAAGACCGATTTCGATTTTTTCGCCGCCGAGCACGCCCAAGCCGCCTACGACGACGAGCGGAGGATTGTCGAATCCGGCGAGGCCATCATCGGGAAACTGGAAAAAGAAACCTACCCTGACGGTCACGTCACGTGGGCGTTGAGCACGAAGATGCCGTGGCGGGACGGCACCGGCAGGATCATCGGCTCATTCGGCTCCTCGAAAGATGTGACGGCGTGGAAGGAAGCCGAGACCCAGCTCGCCGCCACGCACAAGCAGCTGATCGAGACATCCCGCCAGGCCGGCATGGCGGAGGTGGCGACCGGCGTGCTCCACAATGTCGGCAACGTCCTCAACAGCGTCAATGTCTCCGCCACGCTTGTCGCCGAGCAGGTGGGCAACTCCCGGCTGCCCCGACTCGCCAAGGTCTGCGAACTGCTCCGCGCGCACGCGGCGGATCTCGGCGCTTTCCTGCAAGACGATCCCAAGGGCCGGCAACTCCCCGCCTACCTCGACGCTCTCGCCAGCCAGCTCGCCGCCGAGCAGCGCGCCGCGATCAGCGAACTGGCGTCGCTGCGCAAGAACGTCGATCACATCAAGGACATCGTCTCCATGCAGCAGAGCTATGCGCGCATCTCCGGCGTGGTGGATGCGATCCGCCTCACCGATCTGGTGGAAGACGCGCTGCGGATGAACGCCAGCGCGCTCGCCCGGCACGACGTCGCCCTGCGGCGCGATTATCAGGCGCAGCCGACGATTGAACTCGAGAAACAAAAGGTGCTTCAGATACTCGTGAACCTGATCGCCAACGCGAAAAATGCCTGTGACGAGTCCGGCCGCGCCGACAAGCTGATCACGGTGCGCACCACCAGCGACGACCGCCACGCCCGCATCGCCATCCTCGATAACGGCGTGGGCATTCCCCCGGAGAACCTGACCCGGATTTTCAGCCACGGATTCACCACCCGGAAGGATGGCCACGGCTTTGGCCTGCACAGCGGCGCGCTGGCCGCCAAGGAACTCGGTGGCTCGCTCCTCGTCCAGAGCGACGGACCCGGCCGCGGCGCCACGTTCATCCTGGAACTGCCTTTGCGGGTCCGGTCTTCGGCGCCGCCCAAACCATCGCAACCTCCCTCCCCCACCCCTTGAACCACCGCAGCTTTCCACCCCCGCGGCCAGGTCCCCGCGCCGCAGTTCTCCTTTGCGCGCTCGTGGCGTTCGGGCCCGCGCTGCAGGCCGGGGACGAATTCCGCATCGAACTGCCCCCGCCCTACTACGAGCAGCCTTGGTTCTACCTCCTGGGCGGCGGCACGCTCGCGCTTGCCGTGTTCGGCGGCTACCGCTGGAAAGTCCGGCGACTGCACCTCCACCAGCAAAAGCTCCAAGCCGCGAACGAACTGCTGGAAGCCAACGTCGCCCGCCGGACCGATGAGCTCGCGCACTCGCTCGCCGTGTTGAAAGCGACGCTGGATTCGACCGCCGACGGGATCCTCGCGATCCAGCTTTCCGACCGGGCGATCAGCTACAACCGGCAATACGCGGAGATGTGGCGAATCCCGCCGGAATCGGTCGACCGGTTCAATGCCGCCGAACTGCGGGCCTTCACGGCCACCCTGGTGAAGGACCCCGTGCAATTCGTCGCCAAGATCGACCAGCTTCTGACCCAACCCGAGAAGGAAATGTTCGACGTCGTCGGGTTGAAGGACGGGCGGACGTTCGAGCGCTATTCCAAGCCGCAATATGTCGCCGGTAAAATCGTCGGCGCGGTGGTCAACTACCGCGACATCACCGAGCGCCAGCACGCCGAGGCGAAACTGGCCGAGACCAGCGCCTTGCTCGAAACGTTTCTCCGGCACAGTCCCGACGTGATCTATTTCAAGGACCTCGCCTCGCGCTTCGTGCGCGTCAGCCACGCGCTGCCCCAGCGCTTCGGCCTGACGGATCCGGAAATGCTGCTCGGCAAGACCGACGCCGATTTCTTCGGTCCGGAGCACGCGCAGGCCGCCTATGCCGACGAGCAGGAGATCATCCGCACCGGCCAGCCGGTCATCGGCAAGACGGAGAAGGAAACCTACCCGGACGGGCGGGTAACCTGGGCTTTGACCACGAAGATACCGTGGCCCGGCCGCGACGGAAAAATCATCGGCACGTTTGGCGTTTCCAAGGACATCACCGCCCTCAAGGAAACCGAGGCCAAGCTCGCCGAAACCCACCGCCAGTTGCTCCACAATTCGCGCCTCGCGGGCATGGCGGAGGTCGCCACCGGCGTCCTGCACAACGTCGGCAACGCCCTCAACAGCGTGAATGTCTCCGCCACGCTCGTCGCGGAACAGGTGAGAAACTCCCGGCTGCCGAACCTCGCCAAGGTGGGCGTGCTGCTCCGCGAGCACCCGACGGACCTGGGCGCGTTCCTGGACTCCGATCCCAAAGGCCGCCAGATTCCCGCCTTTCTCGACGCCCTCGCCGCCCAGCTCGCCTCCGAGCAAAACCTGATGGCCGGGGAACTCGACTCGCTGCGGAAGAACATCGAACACATCCGGGACATCATCGCGATGCAGCAGAACTATTCCCGCATCTCCGGCGTGGTGGAAACCGTC
>JAYVZM010000386.1:0-8533 GCA_043783345.1 Verrucomicrobiota bacterium | reverse complement strand
CAAGAAGCAGGGCGGCGGCCATGACCACGACGACGACGGTGATGATGATGACCACGATGGCCACGGCGACCATGATGACGATGATTGTGGCGACCGGGACTGAGACTCTCCAGATTTTCAAGCTAGCACGACGACACGACCATAGTCCTCACGCCCGGGTTTAGCCCGGGCGTTTTTTTGCCGCCGCCGCCGCCCCGCCCATCCGCCGATCCGACCGGTCATGGGGCGACGGTGAAAAAGACAGCGCCCTTGGCCGGGCTTTCGACGTCGGGCGCTCTCTGATCACGCGGGACTTGCGGTCGGAAACTGCGCTGCTAGCGTCTCCCCACCTTGATCACCAATCGTCATCGCGGATTGGTCCGGATTCACAGCGGGGCCATTATCCTGGCGATCGCGGTTTTCTTCTGGGTCTATGCGGAACTCATCATGCGTTATGTGCCAGTCGTGCGGCTGAGCCGGGAGGTGAACCTGCTGCCGTATTTTCTTTGCGTCGTCATCGGTCTACTCGCGGGGAATGGCCGCATCCGCGAGGTCCAGACGAGACTGACCCGGCTCTCGACGGTGGAAGCGGCTGGCCTGGCGACCGCCCAGGTGGCGTTGATTGCCTTGGTGGTCTTCAGCATGATGTTCGCCACCTTGGACCGGAGCATCAGCCGTCTCTTCCTTGGCACCTTCATGGTGTGGAGCTGGCTTGGCCTGGTCTGGCTGCATCGCGCGCTGCCGCGGAGGCTTGCGGGCTTCCTCTACGGCCAGGGGGAGCGCATCCCCACACTTTTCATCGGGCGGGCGGAGTCCCTGCCGCTTTTGCAGGACTGGCTGGGCCAACGCACCCACCTCGGCGTCCTGCCGGCGGGTTTTGTTTCATTGGATGCCCTGACGGGGGAGCTGAAAAATTCGGCTGCGCCCTTTGCCGGACTGGTGGAAGATCTGCCCCGGGTGCTCGAGGAAAGAGGCATCGGACAGGTGATCCTCATGGAATTGCCCGACAGGGAAAACGTCTCACGCCAGATCATCGACCATTGCCAGGCGCACGGCTGCCGGCTGCTGATTCACCATCAGCTGGACGAACTGCTCGGCCATCCGGTGATCTCGGTGGAGGAGGGTGGGCGTCATTTTTTTACCCTGCACGAGGAACCATTGGAGGAACCGCTCAACCGCGCGCTCAAACGGCTCTTCGATGTCGTGGTGGCCTTGCCGGTGGTGATGCTGGTTTTGCCCGGATTGATCCTGCTTGTCTGGCTGATGCAGCGGCTGCAGTCACCCGGTCCGCTGTTTCATGTCCGTCCCCGCTCCGGGGAGAAGCGGGTGCAGTTTCCGATGCTGAAATTCCGCTCCATGCGGATGGCTCCGGTCGATGAAAAGGCGGAAGTGCAGCAGGCCCGGACCGACGATCAGCGGATCTATCCGTTCGGGCGTTTCCTGCGCCGGCACAGTCTCGATGAATTTCCCCAGTTCTGGAATGTCCTGACCGGCGAGATGAGCCTGGTGGGACCGCGGCCGGTCATGCCGCTGTTGGACGAGGAATTTGAGCGGCAGGTGCGCGCCTACCGTTCGAAGCACTGGGTGAAACCCGGGATCACTGGCCTGGCCCAAAGCGAAGGCTTTCGGGGCGAGATCACGACGCCGGAACAACTGCAGGAACGCATCCGACTCGACCTTTACTACATTGCCCATTGGTCGATCTGGCTGGATGTGCAGATCACCCTCAAAACTTTCCGGCAGGTGTTTTTCCCGCCGAAGTCGGCGTATTGAAATTCGGAATTCCCGTCGGAATCCGGGGATATTCAGGATCCTCTGCGCGCCCTCAAAAATTGCGCGTATAGCGCCCGCCCCGCTCGTCTTCGAAGGTCAACGAATCGGCCGTGATGCCGGTGAGCTTCAAACCGAGCGTGTGCTCGACGTAGTCGCCGATGCGGTAAACCCGGTCGTTCATGAGGACCTTGCTCTCGGTCGCCGAGGCGCGAATGCCGGCAATGCGCAGGTTTTCGATAAATACGATGGCCTTGGCGTCAAGCTTGACCGGGGGACCCGCGGGTTTGGTCGCATCGGTCGCTTTGGCTCCCTCGACCTTGCCTGGGGCGGTTGCAGCTGGGCGCACCACCGGACTGCGGGCCGTCGGCGCGGGCGCGAGGGTGTCGTTGCCGGCCGATGTAGTGATGGAAGAAACCAGCGCGGGCGCCGGTTCGGGCGCGGCCGGTGGTGCGGCGGGCAGCGAGAAAATGATGGCCGGTTTGGCGGGGGTGGCCTTGGCGCCGGCGGCGGGTTCCGTCGGGTTTGGCTCGTTCAGGTCTGCCGGCGCAGGAGCAAGGCTGCCAGCGGTCACGGCCTTGGCGGGCGCCGTCGCCGTCGGGCGATGCCAGGCGCGCCCGACCAGATACCCGCCCAGCACGATGACCAGCAAAACCCCGCCGGCCCCGAGGGCGAGCCGCATGAGCAGGGAATTGAAACCGGCGGGGTTCTCCCGCTTGGCGATTCTGGCCGCCGACTCGCCGCCGACTCCGGGCAGGCTGGAGAGCGGCGGGCTGTCGCCGGTCCGCTGCTTCTGGGCCTTCTTGAGCGCGTCGTTGATCAGACTCATGGCTCAGTCCGTCAGACGCTCCAGGTCGCGCGAGGCCCGGCGGGCGTCCCAGTAGTTCACCTCGTCGGATTCGCGAATGAAGGCGGACAACAGCGATTTGTCGCAAAGGTTGTTGATGACCCTCGGAATTCCGCGGCTCGCCTTGAAGATATGACGCAGGGCCCAGGGGGTGAAGTGCGGCCGGCCCATGCTGCCGGACACGGTCAGACGGTGGTGGATATAACGGTTCATCTCCTCGCGCAGAAAAGGACGCAGCTCATAGTGCACGAGGATGCGCTGCCGCAGCTGGCGCAATTCCTCCAGCGCGAGCTTTTCCTTCAACTCGGGCTGTCCCAGCAGGACGATCTGCAGGAGCTTCTGCTTGTCCGTCTCGAGATTGGACAGCAGCCGCACCTGCTCGAAGACCTCAAAGGAGAGATTCTGCGCCTCGTCGATGATCAGCACGATTTCCCGGCCGGCGGCGATGCGGTCGAGCAGCACCTGGTTCACCTGCGCCACGAGGTCGTTCTTGCTGCGGGCCAGGTTGGTCTCGTGCAGCTCCGTCAGGATGGCCTTCAGCATCTGCGTCTCCGTGACGCGGGGATTCAGCACGAGCGCGGTGTCATAGTGCTGGGGATTGAGTTCGTTCAGGAATTTGCGGCAGAGGGTGGTCTTGCCGCAGCCGACCTCACCGATCAGCACGATGAACCCCTTTTTCTCGCCGACCCCGTATTTCAGATGCTGCAGGGCCTCCTGGTGGGTGGTGCTCAGGTAAAGAAATTTCGGGTCGGGAGTGATATGAAACGGCATCTCCGAAAAGCCGTAGAAACTCTGATACATCGCGGTGAAAGTATTTGGGGCGCAGGGGAAAAAGCACGACAAAACCGCGTCAATCACCTTTGAAAAAAGTTGCTTGCGCCGCGGCCGACTTGTTTACCTTGGGAGCCTTCCGTGATGAATTTCCGCCAGCTGACCCTCGGGCTCTATGCCGTGCTCTTTGTCGCCGTCGCCCTCTGGGCGGTGGGATTTTTTGTGCAGATGCAGCGTGATCTGACCGCGCTCCACCTGCAGGAGAACATCAACCAGCGCCGGCTGGCCGAGGCCACGGCCCGTCTCGAGGTGCAGCAAAAATACCTCGACCGGCTCCGCCATGATCCCGCGCTGGTCGAACACCTCATCCGCCAAAAACTCGGCTATGCGCGGGCCCAGGAATTTGTTTTCCGGTTTGAGGAGGAAGAGAAGTGAGCGAAGCGCGGCGCAATCCGGCTCGACACCGGGCGCGGAGGATTTGTTTCATGGCCCGCAGTGGCCCGGCATTCCTGTGCCCCGCCTCAACCTCCCATTTCTTGGTCGCATGAGCACTGAGCAGTTAATCGCCTCCTATCGCGCCGCCGGCCAGGGGCAGGTGTTTGCCTTTTGGGACTCCCTGGCCGCGGGCGACCAGACGCGCCTCGCCGGCCAAGCCGCGGAAATCGACCTGGCGGAGATCGAGCGGCTGAACCGCATGCTGGTCCTGCCCACGGGCGGCGCGCCGGCGGTGAATCTCGACGGCCTGGCTCCCGCGCCGTGCGAGCGCCTGCCGGAGCACGGCGGCAACGCCGCCGCCTGGGCTGCGGCCCGGATGCGGGGCGAAGCGGCCTTGCGCGACGGCCGCGTGGCGGCCTTCACGGTCGCAGGCGGGCAGGGGACCCGGCTCGGATATGACGGCCCCAAGGGCACGTTTGCCGTGACGCCGCTCAAGGGGAAACCGCTCTTTCAGGTCTTCGCGGAAAAAATCCAGGCGGTCGGACTGCGCCACGGCCGGCCGCTGCACTGGTTCATCATGACCAGCCACGCCAATCACGAGCAGACGGAGGCGTTTTTCTCCGCCCACCGCCATTTTGGCCTCGATCCGGGGCGCGTGCATTTCTTCCGCCAAGGCCGGATGCCGGCGGTGGATTTCGCGGGCAAGATCCTGCTCGAGTCGCCGTCCGCGTTGGCGCTGAGCCCGGACGGCCACGGCGGTTCCCTGCGCGCTTTGCATCGCAGCGGCGCACTCGATCTCATGCAGGCCGAGGGCATCGACACGATCAGCTACTTCCAGGTCGACAACCCGCTCGTGCGCTGCGTCGACGCCACCTTCATCGGCTTCCACCTCGCCGCCAGCTCCGAGATGTCGAGCAAGATGATCCCGAAGGCATATCCCGAGGAGAAGGTCGGCCATTTCTGCCTGCAAAACGGCAAGGTGATCGTGGTCGAATACAGCGACATGCCCCTCCCCATGCAGCGCGAGACCAATCCCGACGGTTCGCTCCGCTACAGCGCCGGCAGCATCGCCATCCACGTCATCGACCGCGAATTTGCCCGGCGGATGGCAACGGGTTCGACGGGCTCACCGCGGGCGGGCGGTGAAGGCGCAGCCCTGTCTTTCCACCGGGCCGACAAGAAAATCGCGACGATCGACGCCGCCGGCCGGCCCGTGAAACCGGCGCAGGTCAACGGCGTGAAGTTCGAGATGTTCGTTTTCGACGCGCTGCCGTTTGCGCGGAACTCCATCGTGATCGAGACCGCCCGCGCCGACGATTTCAGCCCGGTCAAGAACGCCGAGGGCGTGGACTCGCCGCAAACCTCCCGCGAGGACCAGCTCCGGCAGTTTGCCCGCTGGCTGCAGGCCGCCGGCGCGGCCGTCGCCACCGACGCCACCGGCCTCCCGAAATGCCGGATGGAAGTTTCCCCGCTCTTCGGCTATGACGCCGGCACGTTTGCCGAGCGCTGGTCGCAACTCCCCGTCAAGCCCGCCGTCGCCGACGGCCTCTACCTCGAATAAAACCATGAGCCTCCTGAAACAAATCGCCGACGCCGGCCGGACTGGAAAACTGCTGCCCGGTGCCGTGGACAACCTGACCACCTGGTTGCAGGCCGGCCTGCCCGGCTGGGCGCAGCAAAGCCTGGACGAACTCATCGAGCACGGCGAATGGAGCGAACTCAACGACCGCTTCTACCGCTACCTCGAGTTCGGCACCGGCGGCATGCGCGGCCGCACCATTGGCAAGGTGGCCGCGAAGGCCGAGACCGGCCGCATCAACGCCCAAGGCTCCCCCGAGCACGCCAACGTCGGCAGCAACCTGCTCAATGATTTCACGCTCATCCGCGCGGTCGTCGGGCTCCATCGCTACATGCAGAAATATCTCGCCGGGCAGCAGAACTCCGCGCGACCCAAGCTGGTCATCGCGCACGACGTCCGGCATTTCTCCCGGCACTTCTGCGAACTGGCCGCCTCGACCTGGACCAAGCTGGGCGGCGAGGCCGTGATCTTCGACGGCCCGCGTTCCACGCCACAACTGAGCTTCTCGGTCCGCCACCTCAAGGCCCATACCGGGGTCGTCATCACGGCCAGCCACAATCCGCCGCACGACAATGGCTTCAAGGCCTACTTCACCGACGGTGCCCAGGTGATCCCGCCGCATGACAAGGGCATCATCACCGAGGTCGATGCCGTGCCGCTATCCGTCGTGCATGACTTTCTGAAAAAGGACCTCAGCCGCGTCGTCACGCTCGGGCGCGCGGCCGACGACGCCTACCTCGCGGCCGCCGCGCAGGCCGTCCTCGATCCCGCCATTTTCCAGGCGACCCCGCTCAAGGTGGTTTACACCAACATCCACGGCGTCGGGGCGATTTCCTCGCTGCCCCTGCTGCAACAGGCCGGCGTGGACGTGACCCCGGTGCCCGAGCAGCTGGCCGGCGACGCCCGTTTTCCCACCGTCAAATCGCCGAATCCGGAAAACGCGGAGGCGCTGGCGCTCGCTGTGGCCCTGGCGGAGAAAGGCGGCCACGAACTCGTGATGGCGACCGATCCTGACGGCGACCGGATGGGGGCGGCCGTGCGGAACCGGGCCGGCAAAATGGAATTGCTCACCGGCAACCAGGTCGGCGCGCTGCTCGCGGATTACCGCATCGCGAAATACAAGGAACTCGGCTGGATTCCGCGGACCGGCAGCCAGTCGGCCGCCATCATCAAGACCTATGTCACCACGCCGTTGCAGGACGCCATCGGGCGCGGCCACGGCGTGAAGGTCATCAACACGCTCACGGGCTTCAAGTGGATCGCCGGCAAGATGCGCGGCTACGAGGAGGAACTCGTGCAGGCGATGGGGCCCGGCTTCGACTACGACGGCACGCCCTTCCGCCAGCGGGCCGGCCTGCTGCAGCAGCACAGCACCTTTTATCTTTTCGGCACGGAGGAGAGCTACGGCTACCTGCCCAACGATCTGGTGCGCGACAAGGACGGCAACGCGGCGTGCCTGATGTTCGCCGAGGTCTGCGCCTGGGTGAAGTCCCGCGGCCTGACCGTGCCGGAATACCTCGACGAAATTTACCTGAAATACGGATTCTTCCTCGAAGGCGTCATCAACATCTACTACGAGGGCGCCAGCGGGGCGGCGAAGATCAAGCGCATCCTCGACACCTACCGCACCAGCCCGCCCCAGGCGTTCGGCGAGACCAAGGTGACGAAGTTCCAGGATTTCGGCCGGGAAAGATTCCACGATGCCGACGGCGAACTCATCCCGGAGCAGGACCTGTATCTGGTCACCTTGGCGAACGGCTATTCGTTCGCGGCGCGCGGCAGCGGCACGGAGCCGAAGATGAAATTCTACCTCTTCGCCCAGGAGCCGTTAAAGGGAGCAGACGGGAAGGCTGGAGCCCTTCCCGCCGACCTGCCTGCGGCCAAGGCCCGGGCGAAAGCCACCCTCGAGGCCCTGCGCACGCTCATCGATGCCGATGCGCGCGCGCGCGCCGGAACCTGAATCCCTTCGGCCGTGGCTAAAACGCGTTTTACCCGCCCGGGCCTGGCCGTTCTGGCCGTGCTGTTCGGGGTGTGGCTGGCGTGGAGCCTCTACCGGCCCGGGACGTTTCTGGTGTTCGACCAGACCGGGACGAACTGCTCGATCTTCGTGCCGCGCAGCGCGACCCCGGAGGAACTGGCCGCCGCCCAGATGCTCAGTGACACGCTGGCCGCGGCGGCGGGACAGCGGGGCACGCGCTTCCCCGTGCGCCGGGAGAGCCGCTGGCGTTTCTGGCAGCGAGGCATCTTCGTGGGCGAAACCAAGCGGGCCGGCGAGTTGCCTCTCGCCGGCGCGACCCGGCTGGACCGGCCGGTGGGTGCGGGCGTGTTTTCCTTCGGCCTGGTGCTGCGCAGCCGCTGGCGGGAGGACATCGGGAGCGCGGCGAGCTGGTTTCTGGAAAAGCACCTCGCTGCGCGGTGGTTCATGCCGGGCCCGCTGGGCGAGTCCGTGCCGGCGCGGCCTTCCCTGCGGCTGGCGCGCGGGATCGAGAGTTTCACGCCGTCGTTCGTGTCCCGCCGTCTTGGCGGGGAGGGCGCCGACGGGGAGGAGCGGTGGGCGGCGGCCAACCGGCTGCACGCGATCTTTCGCCACGGCCACAGCATGAGCGATCTGTTCAAGCCGGAGGATGTGGTCCGGCTGCCGGAACTGGCGCCCTTGGTCAACTGGCAGAAATATTCCCCGACCCGGCCGAACGAGCAGGAATGGCAGCCCAACATCGCGGCGGATTCGGCGGCGCCGCATGCCGCCAAGGTTCTGCGCCGGCGGTTCAACGAGGATCCCGGCCTGCTCTCGGCTTCGATCGCGATGAACGACAGCATCCGCTACGACCAGTCTCCCGCGACCCAGGCCTTGGTGGGCGGACCGCGTTACTTCCGCCACAAACCGGATTTCTCGGATCTCGTGTTCGGCTTCGCCAACAAGGTGGCGCGGGAGTTGCACGAGGATTTCCCCGACCGCTTCGTCACGACCTACGCGTATGACTGGACGGAGGCGGTGCCGCGGTTCGCCGTCGAGTCGAATGTCGTGCCGTATCTCACCGCGGACCGCAGCCAGTGGTTCGACCCGGCGTTCGCGGCGGAGGACCGGGATTTGATCAAACGCTGGGTGGCGGCCGGCCCCCAAGTTGTGGGGATCTATGACTACTACGAGGGCG